>JACPOX010000053.1 GCA_016191305.1 Legionella longbeachae
GATGTCACATCCTGCTTTTGATTTATCAAATCCCAATAAAATCTATGCATTATTAGGAACATTTATTAAAAACCCGTATGGTTTTCATACCACATCTGGAGAAGGGTATCTTTTACTTGCAGATGCCATCATGAAATTGGAAAAAATTAATCCTACAATAGCTGCGAATTTGACAGATAGTTTTAATAGTTGGGATAAATATGATAAAAGCAGGCAAAAATTAATGTTAACTTATTTGCAGTATCTCGCCTTGAATGCTGTAACTGATGATGTGAGAAATATGGCAAAAAAGGGATTGGCAAATAAACCATCGTCAATTGACGAAAATATACATTTAGCCTAGTATGCGGGCAATAAGCTTGCATTAGGGATAATGATGAAATCAAAATTAACTTATAGAGATTTACCAAATCTTGTTGAAAAAAATGATCTAAAAACAATAGAAGAAATTATTAAAAGCCAGCGCGTACTTAATGAGCATTTTCCTTATTTTTGTAATGAAGCCTTAGCCAAGGCAATAGAAATCAACAACCTTGATATCGCTGCTTATTTACTTAAAAATGGCTCAAAAGTTTCCGATCAATTTGTATTTAAATGCAACAATATTTTCTTTTACATGCCTTTTATCGCTTTTGCTGTAGCTTACGGTAACCCAAAAATGATTAATCTTCTATTAGATCATGGAGGCTTGGATCTAATTCGACAAGCACTATCTAATAATATAGAAATAGGAAAAAAATATATTTCTAAATCAGTTATGGCTTATTTAAATTCCAGTTCCTCTAAAAAGCAAATAAAATCAATTCAATCTGAATATCATCACATTATTCAATGTTTGCTCAATAATGCACAGAGCATAGAACTTTCAGATTTTATGCGTCCCTTCGATGCATTTAAATTTTTAAATGGTCTTGATAATTTAACCGGTTTAAGTTTTATTGGTATTTCTTATTGTGGAAAACCTCTTACACCAGAATACTTAAAGAAAATATTGATTGAATCCAAGATGCATAGGCTTTGTGATACCATATCATCCGCTATTTTCACCTTGAATGATGTCAACGATCCATCGCAAAAATCACTATTACAAGTATTTATAAATTCTTATGGGAAAGTCATTGATGACCAGGGGATTATTAATTTAGTTCCTCTCTGGGCTGCTGTAAAATATCAACAAATAGATACCGTCAGAACAAGATTAACATTTGGTTCAGATCCCAATGAGATTAGTGCGGAAGCGAGACATACATCTTCTTCTCCAATTCATTTTGCCGCTAAAAATGGAGATTTAGAGATTGCAATACTTTTATTAAATCACCATAAATTTGATTTAAAAACTCTGCCTAAAGCAATTAAAATTGCCAAAGAGAACAAACATGAACAATTAGTTGAATTATTTTTATTTCATCTAAGCCAAAATATTAATTTCCTTGATAAAAAAGGCCGATCTTTACTCCATTTTGCAATAAAAGACGGTGATTCTCATAGAGTGGAACAATTGATAACACAAGGGGCTAATGTTAATACAAAATATAAAGATATGAGTCCTCTATCCCTGGCTATCTGGACTGGGTTAAAATATAAAAGTTTTCCTGAATTTACAACATCTTTTGTAAAGATTATCAAACTCCTTTTAAAACACAAGGCTGATCCTAATCTAAGTGATGAAAACAATAATGATCTCATTAGGCGTATTGCTGAATTTGGTAGTGCGGAGTTAATTGAATCATTACTGCCACTAATCCA
>JACPOX010000054.1 GCA_016191305.1 Legionella longbeachae
AACTTTTTGTATCATTTTGGCTATAACCTTTGCTGATTTTCAATTTTGCTAACATAGGCTTGAGTAACACTCACGAGTCTGGCTAGCTCTTCTTGTGATACCTGCTTGAATGAGAGCTAAGGAAAATATAATTTATTGATTATATTAGCTTTATTTATATTACCATCAACTAGTGCGATCGGGAATTCGTAATTAGAAAATCTACAGTTCTTTCGTGCAGCGGCATTGGAGAATCAAGTCTTTCATCTGCTATTATTATTAATATATCTCTCAAATTTTATTAATTTATGACCAATCGAGCTGCGATTAGATGGGTCACGAAAGGTATAGAGAAACCCGCAGTGATTCAATACATGCTGGTGGATAATCAGTTGGAATATTTAATTTTTCCCAAAGAATGCGTTGTTACTGATTTAAAAACAAATATCAACGATATATTGAAAGAATTAGAGATTCGCTCTCGTAACGACTCACTCGAGGTATATTATAAATCCATAAATGAGGGATATGGTAGGCACCGAAAAGATTCAGGCCAATTTCATCGATTAATAAAAAAATTATTAGCTCGAAAAAATTTGTTAAAACCAAATAGTAGATTCGCTTTTTTGTTAAAAAAAGATCAATTGAGACTTTTTAAAGATGCACTTTATTTATTGGATATCGATTGTAAAAGCAGGGGGAATGCATTTATTACCCATCTCTGGGCCATCGCTCTAAAAGCAACTCGAAGCAGAGTTCCTATTGTCATTAAACAGATTTGGAAAGCGCGATTTTCAATTCAACGTATGAATAAAAACTATGAAAGAAATTTCCAAGAGTTTTTTTCTCTTATTAAATAAAATTTTAAGAGTGTAATAATTATATGCAAAATGAATTTATAACGTCTAATATTTATGTATATTTGATTTACATCCTGAAAAAGAAATCGAACAAATTCAGAAACTAATACTGTTTCTGGAACTATCTTAGAGGATAAAAAAATGTCGCATCCCCGACAATGGTTAACTATTAAGAAAGAGGGATTGTATTGCATTCCTGGACAATTTTATATTGATCCTCTTTATCCTGTCGATAATGCGGTTATAACACATAGCCATGGTGATCATGCGTGCTCAGATCATAAGCGAGTAGTGGCTCATTACAGTACTATTGGAATAATGCAAGTTAGATATGGCGAACATTGTGCTCAAAATTTTGTGCGGTTAGACTACTTTGAAAAAATCAAAATAAGAGGTGTAGAACTCTATTTGTTACCCGCCGGTCATATACTGGGAAGTGCTCAAATTATGATTGAATATGGAGGGTTCAGATTAAATATATCCGGAGATTATAAACGGGTCTTTGATCCTACTTGTGCAAGTTTTGTAGTAGAGCCCTGTGATATTTTTATTACAGAAGCTACTTTTGGTTTACCGATCTTTAAACATCCTCCTATTGAATTGGAAATCAATAAATTACTCTCCTCAATAGAAATCTTTCCTAACCGTTGTCATTTAGTGGGGGTTTATGCACTAGGTAAATGTCAGCGGTTGATCAAAACCCTTCGCATGGCAGGTTATTCAAAACCAATCTATTTGCATGGAGCATTAAAAAATTTGTGTGACTTTTATCAAACAATGGGTATCGATTTAGGTGATTTACAACCAGCCGCGACACTTAATTTACACTCTTCAAAAGGAAGGATCGTCCTTTGTCCTCCTAGTGCTTTACATGATAAATGGTCGCAACGATTTGCTCATGTAGTTGTCTCGATGGCTTCAGGATGGATGCAAATTAGGGCACGTGCCAAACAAAAAGGAATTGAATTACCTTTAATTATTTCTGACCATGCTGATTGGTGGGAATTAACACAAACTATTCGAGAAATTAATCCCTTGGAGGTCTGGGTCACTCATGGACGAGAAGAAGCCTTGGTGTACTATGCAAATCAGCAAGGTTATAAAGCACAGGCTTTAAATTTATTGGGCTATGAAGATCAGGAGGATTAAGGTTGAAAAAATTTGCTCAATTACTTAATACATTATTTTTTACATACAGCAATATAGATAAAATGGCTGTAATTCAGCATTATCTTACTGAAACTCCAGATCCTGAGCGCGGATATGCTTTAGCAATAATGGCTAATAATTTAGAATTTCCCACTTTTAAACGCGCCTTAATTAAAGAGTTAATAAATGATAAAGTCGATCCATACCTATTTGAATTGTCTTATGATTATGTCGGAGATATTTCAGAGACCATCGCTTTACTTTGGCCCGAAGTTGAAAATGCCATTGATTTACCCTCACTTTCAGAAGTTATTTTAACATTTAATACTCTTCCAAAAAATCAAATTAAATCTTATTTAAATGATTTATTAAATCAAAGTAATGTGATTGAGCGATGGGCACTTTTGAAATTAGGTATCGGAAGTTTACGTATAGGAGTTTCTGCTCGTTTTTTAAAAAAAACTTTGGCTAAATACGGAAATGTAGATGTACAAGAAGTAGAGCAAGTATGGTATGGATTACACCCGCCTTATGTTGAATTATTTGATTGGCTTGAAAAAAGAACTCCTAAACCTCTTTTTTCCGATACAGTTTTTTTTCATCCAGTAATGCTATCCCATCCTTTGGATGAAAAAGATGTAGACTCTCTTAATACAGAACAATTTGCCATTGAAAGAAAATTTGATGGCATCCGTGTTCAAGTGGTTGTAACTAATAAAGGTAAAGCCCTGTTTACACGTACCGGGGATAATATAAGCCACAGCTTTCCTGATGTGCTTAGTTCTATAAACACTAATGTGGTGTTAGATGGGGAGCTGGTTATTATAAAGTCAGGTGCAGTGGCGAGTTTTAATGACTTACAACAGCGATTAAATCGCAAATCTATTACAAAAAAATTATTAAGTGATTTACCGGCAGGGCTAATATTGTACGATATTCTTTCCGTCAATCAATTTGATCTTCGTAATTCTTCTTTTAGTTTCCGAAGAAATCAATTAGAAGAGTGGGTAGCGTCCCATCCAGCAGAGAATATTTTATTGTCAGATTTATTAATCCTTGCTAATAAACAAAGCCTGCGTAAATTAAAAAAGCAAATTTTAGAAGAAAATCATACAGCCGTGGAAGGATTGATGATTAAACATAAAGAAAGTTTATATTTAGCCGGAAGACCCAAAGGGAATTGGTATAAATGGAAACGTGATCCTCTCGTTGTAGATGCTATTTTAATGTATGCCCAACGTGGACATGGAAAACGTTCTTCATATTATTCGGATTTTACCTTTGGTTTATGGAAAGGAGAACAGCTTTTGCCTATTGGGAAGGCTTATTTTGGTTTTACTGATGTGGAATTAGTTCAGTTGGATAAATGGATTCGTAATAATACCATTCAACGATTTGGGACTGTACGGGAAGTAAGAAAAGAGTTGGTTTTTGAAATAAGTTTTGATGCGGTTAATTGGTCTGCACGGCATAAGTCAGGTGTAGCTTTAAGATTCCCGCGAATCAGTCGTATTCGTTGGGATAAACCTGTAGAAGAGGCTGATGAGTTAGATACGTTACAAAAGTTAGTTAAATCTTCCATTCCTCCAAGTAAAAAATTTTAAAATTTTTTCTTATTATTCTCGAAGACTTAGGTCATGTTCTTACCTTATATGCTGAAGACAGTCTTTACAGCTTACTTTTCCCTGTCTATGATATTTGTACATTAATCAAAAAAATGAGAGCACCATGCCGCCACGCGGAGGAACAAGAGCAGGGGCCGGACGTCCAAAGAGTGAGCCTACCAAAGCAGTTCGAGTTCCGGTATCACTTCTTGCAGAAATTGAGCGATTAAAAGAAGGTCCTAATTATCATTTACCGGTCTTTTCCAGTAAAGTCCAAGCAGGCTTTCCATCACCTGCCGATGATTACATTGAAGGCTATCTAGATTTAAATACTAAATTCATTAGACATCCTTCGGCGACCTTTGTATTGCAAGCTACAGGTGACTCCATGATTGAGGCGGGGATTTTTCCAGGTGATTGGTTGTTAGTGGATAGAAGTGTTGAAGCCACCGATGGTCGTATTGTCATTGCCGCCGTCAATGGGGAGTTGACCGTGAAGCGTCTTTCTAAAAAGAAAGGCAGTGTGCAATTAATGCCAGCTAATTCCAAATTCAAACCCATTGATATCACCGAAGACAGTGAGATGGTGATTTGGGGCGTGGTCACTTTAGTACTGCATGAGCCAACCTAACATGTTTGCCCTTATTGATTGCAATAACTTTTACGCCAGTTGCGAACGATTGTTTCGTCCTGATTTAAAGAATATGCCTATTGTGGTGCTCTCTAATAATGATGGATGTTGTATCGCACGTTCCAATGAAGCGAAGGCCTTGGGCATTGCGATGGGCGAGCCTTATTTTAAAATTAAAAGCTTATGTGCCCAGCATGGAGTAAAAGCTTTTTCCTCTAATTACACCTTGTATGGCAATATCAGTCATCGAGTGATGTGTACGATTGAAGAGTCGTGGCCTCATGTGGAGGTTTATTCCATTGATGAAGCCTTTTTGGATTTAAGCAGTATGCCTGTTGAGTCACATGATTCATTTTGTACCATGTTACAAAAGAAAATTCTAAAGCATACAGGAATCCCTACCTCTATTGGTATTGGACAAACAAAAACACTTGCGAAACTTGCGAATTATTGTTGTAAGAAAGTGTTTAAAATTCCTGTGTTTAATATTACTGCGCATCGTGAACAATTACTAAAGCAGATTTCAGTTGGTGATATTTGGGGAGTAGGGCGGCACTGGGAAAAAAAATTGATGGCGCGGGGGATTCATACGGCTTATGACTTAGCGAGTATCAATGCTCATCATTTGAAAAAGAGCTTCAATGTGGTGTTGATGCGAACCGCGATGGAGCTTCAAGGCATTCCCTGTGGCGGACTCGAGGAGATTGAGCCAAAACAAAGCATCATGTCCTCAAAAAGTTTTGGGCAGATGCAAACTGATTTTAATAGTGTCGCGCAATCGGTAAGTAGCCATTGCGCGCGTGCGGTAGAAAAAATGCGCGTACAAGGGTTGGTAGCTCAACGTCTGTACGTATTTGTCCATACTAATCGCTTTCGAGAGGATTTAGCACAACATTTTCAATCCATGGAATTTCACTTAGTGAATGCAACCGATGATTTGCGTTTAATTACCAAAATCGCCAAACGCTGTTTGCAACGTATTTTTAGATCCGGATATTACTATAAGAAAGCAGGGGTTTGCCTTGAGGACTTAATTCCTAAAGACCCACGTCAGTTGGACATGTTTCATCAACCCACAGATGAGCAACTGCAAAATACAGAACAACTCATGAGAGTGATTGATAAAGTGAATCAAAAATACGGACGAAGCACGATTCGATTGGCAGCAGAAGGGCATTCTAAACCATGGGATATGCGAGCTGAGCTTAAATCACCAGCCTATACGACTCGCTGGAGTGATGTGCCTCAAGTGAGTTTCAATTAAAATGGGAAATTTACTCGCTGAGCAGGAAGAGAAACTTCAGCGAAAAATTATCCATATCGATATGGATTGCTTTTATGCAGCCATCGAAATGCGAGATTTTCCTGAACTGGCCAAGAAACCCATTGCGGTAGGAGGTCAGCCGAATCAGCGCGGAGTCATCGCAACGTGTAATTATGCGGCGCGACAATTTGGAGTGCGCTCCGCCATGTCTACTGCAAAGGCTTTGAGGCTATGTCGCCATCTTATTGTGCGACCAGGGCGTATGGATGTATATAAACAGGAAAGCCAATACATCCGAGAGATATTTACGGACTATACCGATATGATTGAACCTTTATCTTTAGATGAAGCCTATCTTGATGTCACTGATTCCCCTCATTGCAAAGGCAGTGCGACTTGGATAGCTCAAGAGATACGAGATCGCATTTTTAAAGCACGATGCCTCACTGCCAGTGCGGGTATTGCACCAAATAAAAGTTTAGCTAAGATTGCTAGTGATTGGCATAAGCCCAATGGGCAAATGGTGATTAGGCCGGATGAGATTGAACATTTTATGATTGCCTTACCCGTACGAAAATTATTTGGCGTGGGTCCCAAAATGGAAGAAAAATTAAGCGCCTATAACATTAAAACATGTGCTGATTTACAGCAGTATTCAGAAGAATATCTTTTTAATGAATTCGGCATTATGGGGCAAAGGCTTTATGAATTAGCTCGCGGTATCGATAATCGCCCGGTTAATCCGGAACGCGTTCGCAAATCAATTAGTGTGGAAGAAACTTATTTAAGCGATTTACCTGATGTGGAGGCATGCCTTGCCGCTTTGCCGGAACTTATCACTCGTCTTGAAGCGCGCATCCGGCGTGCAGGAGAGATTTCAGGAATTCATACTCTTTTTATTAAATTGAAATTTAATGACTTTCAACAAACTACGGTGGAGCAAGTACTAGATAAAATTGATTTTCCCATTTTATGCCGATTAATCGAAGAAGGCTATTTACGAAAACGACTTCCTGTAAGACTTATAGGGGTGGGGATAAAATTAAAACAAGAAAAGGTCTACGAGATGAGGCAGCTTTCGTTATTTGATTTATAAATGACGCAACTACCTAGTCTACCATACGAAAATTAAGTGTAAGTTTATGGGATTCTGTTCTAAACAAATTCATTTTTTTATTATAATTAAAGAATATAAACTAATAAAAAAGTGCTATGACTAACTGTATTCAGATTTTAGATAAAGTAAAAGCCTGGACGAAATACGTTGATTTTGCTGACAATGCCCAAGAGCAAGTAGCAAAAATAGCTTCGTTACCGTTTATTTTTAAATATGTTGCTGTAATGCCAGATGTTCACTTAGGTAAAGGAGCAACAGTAGGCTCAGTGATTCCTACCAAGAGTGCTATTATTCCTGCAGCTGTAGGCGTCGATATTGGGTGCGGGATGATAGCAGTTAGAACGAATCTTTTTGCGCACCAACTTCCTGATAATTTATTGAAATTACGTTTAGCCATAGAAAAAGCTATCCCTGTAGGCTTTAATAAATGGAATGATCATACCGTGCCTGATTTATCACAAACTAATTGGCAACGAGTATTAAAAAATGACTTTCAACTTTTATTACAACGGCATCCTGCTTTAAGGAGAAAAAATCAAACACATGAAGTATTCCAGCTTGGCACCTTAGGGGGAGGAAATCATTTTATTGAAGTCTGTTTAGATGAACATCAACAAGTTTGGTTTATGCTTCATAGTGGTTCGCGGGGAATTGGAAATAGTATTGGTCAGTATTTCATTGAATTAGCTAAAATGGATATGGGGCAATTATTAGGTACGTTGCCAGATAAAGATTTAGCTTATTTTTCACAGGGAACCAAGCATTTTGAAGATTATTTTTTTGCTGTCAATTGGGCACAAAAATATGCCCTTATAAATCGTGAAGTAATGATGAAAACATTAACAACTACCGTAGAAAAAATTTTAGGCCATTCTATTGAAATTGATAGGCATGTAGTTAACTGTCATCATAATTATGTAGCGCAAGAAAGGCATTTTGGTCAATTGATTTATGTAACACGAAAGGGTGCCGTTTCAGCAAAAAAAGACGAATTAGGAATTATTCCTGGTAGCATGGGGGCTCAGTCATTTATAGTAAGAGGGTTAGGAAATAAAGAGAGTTTTCATAGTTGCAGCCATGGAGCAGGACGGATAATGTCGCGACACCAAGCCAAAAAATTAATCTCTCTTACGGAGCATAAAGAAGCCACGCGGCATGTTGAATGCCGAAAAGATAAAGCGATTCTTGATGAAAGTCCTAAAGCGTATAAACCGATAGAGCAAGTGATGCAATCTCAGCAAGATTTAGTAAATATTGAATTTACTCTGCGACAGATTATTTGTGTAAAAGGCTAAAAAAACTAATTTAGACTGAGCTTATAAATCACTTAGAAATAGAGCATATGAATATTTTATAAGTCTATACTTCTTATATTAATAAATGGAGAACAATTATGGACGAATTAAAAGGAATGAAAGTAGGTATTCTTGTAGCAGACGGTTTTGAGCAAATAGAATTGGAGAAGCCCCGGTTGGCACTAGAAGAAGCAGGTGCTCAAACCTTTATTATTTCGCCAGAAGAAGGCAAAGTCCAAGGTTGGAACCATTGGGATAAGGCCGATCAGTTTACTGTCGATGTATCGTTAAATAATGCTAAAGCAGAGGCGTTTGATGCCTTATTGCTACCTGGTGGGGTTATTAATCCAGATCGATTACGCACATTTCCCAAAGCCGTTCAGTTGATAAAAACAATTCACCTACAGCAAAAACCAATCGCCGCCATCTGCCATGGGCCTTGGATGTTAATTAATGCTGAAGTAGTGAAGGATCGCCAGCTTACCTCTTGGGAGTCTATTAAACTAGATCTCATGAATGCCGGTGCACAATGGATTGATGCACCTGTAGTTTGTGATAAAAATCTGTTAACTAGTCGTAAGCCAGATGATATTCCACAGTTTAATGAGGCGATGATTCAGCTTTTTCGATCATCTGTCACAAATAAATAAAACGCAAAAATTTTTTAGTAGCTTCAAACCAACTTATCCAAAAGGGCTTAGTGTAGGATAGTAGGGCGGTTAGGCGCCTTTTTGTTTTCCTGAGTTCGACAAGTCATTGATCTAATTTTTATATTCGCTATTGGGCGGTTTTGTAGGCTAATAATAAATCTTTTTTAAAATAGTTGAGAATTTTTTCATCATTTTTAAAAGCTTTCGCTCTTAAAATAGCCGAAGGATGATAAGTCGCTCTCACTTTATAATGAGCTTTATTAATTAAAATCCCTCTTTATTTCCTGGTTGTTCTTCTACCAATAATAATTAAATCTCCATGAATGATAGGTATACAGGTAGTTAGTAGTTTAGAGGTATAAAGACCATCAATTAGTACTTCATGAGGTATTACGGATAATGCTTCTATGATGCGTTGCAAGCTAATAAATCGCATAATGAAGATCTAGTTGATCAACTTCAGCTTTCTAGCAAAAAGGCCCCTTTTGAGGCCTCGGCATTAATTTTACAATTCCATTCCGTTTCAGATGACATAAATTAAATACCACAATTTCAAATTTTCTTTCTCGTATTAAAATCTTTATTCCAATAAATCGGCTAACTATCAAGAGAATAATCTTTAGTCAGTGCTCCTTCTTCTAAAGAATGTTCTGCTTGTTGTTTTATCTTTGCAATATCGAAGTTAAATTTCATTTTTCTTCCTTAAAATAAAATTTAGTAACAATTATTCAGGAGATAAAAGAACTATTTCCAGGCTTTTTCATTTTTTTTTGAATAATCATCAAACGCTTTAATTAATCCAATTAATACTTCAGCAGTTATTTCAAACAGGGCTTTACATTGTGGTTCATCTATTTTATCAATATCTTCTCGAAGATGAGTGATTTGAGCTTGTAATTGGTGACGTATTTTTAAAACATGAGGAAGGGGATTTCTATCCTGAGTCATTTTATTCTCCTAAATTCTTTAAAAGCCTAGACCATATCATGCTCTATTTTTATCAGTACATATTCTTCATGTGATTCGAATTACTAGTAGGTTTAGAATTCCCAGTAGTCGTTTTTTGATAAGCACCCGGATTTTGATAACTGGTTGGGCCTTTTGGATAATTTGTGTGGCCTTTATAGTGGCCTGTGGTTCCCTTGTGAAAGCCAACACCCGCAGTGTCATTATGATATCCAACCCCATAATAATTCCTGTTATATCTTGGTGTAGTAGCATAGGTCGAAGAATATACATTGGTTTTGTATCCAGGCCTGTATCCCGGAGAATTAACAGATTCAACTGTAGTACAGGCTTGTAGGCCTAACGTAGATGAAATAATCCCTAAAATAATCATTGTTTTATTCATAAAAAGGCTCCTTTCTTTTTAAGTGCAATTTAAATGTAATACATGATCGATAAGTATTCAAGGTGTTTAAATTAATTTAGAAAGGGGTGCTGAAAATTAGAAATCCATATCAATAACTTCTAAGTTTGCAATTTAAATATGATTGTCTATTCTCAATAATAAATCTTCTTCATCATAATTAACCAAAAAAAAAGGCTGCGATGATGAATATAAAAGGCATCATATTTGACATGGATGGAGTGATAACTCAAACAGCCACTCTGCATTTTAAGGCTTGGAAAATTATTATTGAGCAATTTTTAACGTGTATTGAGGAACAACAAAAATCATTTACTGAGAACGAATATTTTCATTTTTTAGATGGGATGCCAAGAAAAGATGGATTAGCTAATTATTTCAATCATATCGGTCTATTAAAAGACCAAATTAAGGGATTATATAAAAATTTTGAAGAAGGTATTGAAGATCTATGTAAGCAGAAAAATAATCTTATTCTTCAAATATTATTGGAAGAAAATATTAAATGCTTTCAAGACTCTTTAAAATTTATTGAATTTCTTTTATTGCATGATTATAAAATTGCGCTTATATCTTCAAGTAAAAATTGCATTCCAATATTAAAAAAAACCCATATTGAGAATATGTTCCCTATATATGTCGATGGGATTATTGCAGAAGAAATGAATCTTCCTGGAAAACCTCATCCTGCTATATTTCTTGAAGCTGCTAAGCGATTAAATTTATTACCAGAAGAATGTTTGATAGTTGAAGATGCTCTAGCCGGGGTAAAAGCAGGGAAGGAGGGGAAGTTTGGTGGCGTTGTGGCTTTAGATAGGAATAATAGTTTATGTAAAGATTTTTTAAATCTACAACCAGATTTTATTTTGCCTGATTTATTTTCAACACAAATTTTACTTTATCACCAATTAAAATTTCCCAATAAATCATTTGAATCTGCATTTAAAGTTCTTCCATTTATTTTGGATTTGATTAAAAAGAAAAATCAATTAGTTATTTTTCTAGATTATGATGGCACCTTAACTCCTATTGTTGATACTCCGGAAGAAGCAGTATTATCTCAGCAAATGTATCAAAGTTTATCTGATTTATCTCAAAAGTATTTAACAGTTATTATCAGTGGGAGAGAAATTGAAAATTTAAGAAAAGTAATTAATATTTCCCATATTATTTACTCAGGGAATCATGGTTTTGAATTAAAAGGACCAAGTGAAGAATTATCCTATCAAGTAGGAAATGAATTTAAAGAAGAAATTTCAATTGTCTATCAGCACTTATTTAAATTATTAAAAAACATTCCGGGCTGTATTCTTGAAAATAAGAAATTTACATTATCTATTCATTATCGTTTAGTGAAAGATAATCTTCATTCAGAGATATCTAAAATCATAAATGATGTTTTAACCCATTATCCTAATTTAATTTGCCACTATGGAAAAAAGGTTTTTGAAGTTCGTCCCAATATTCAATGGAATAAAGGAGTTGCCTCTGCATTCATTTTACAAAATCTTAAATTAAAAAATCCAAATTTGATTCCTATATATATAGGAGATGATGTTTCTGATGAAGATGCTTTTGAAACGTTTAAATTGAGTGGTCTTACCATAAAAGTTATGAGAGATCTTCACTTCACTAAAGCTCATTATTTTTTAAACTCTCCTTTAGAAGTGCAAAATTTTCTAAACTGTTTAAATAATTTTAAGGAAAAGGAATGAATCCATGGATTATTTGCTATCGGGATTTTAACTTATCCTCTTTGCGTTTAAGAGAAACTTTATTTACCTTGGGAAATGGATATTTCGCTACACGAGGTGCCTTAGAAGATAGTATTTCCAAAATTCATTATCCTGGGACATATTTGGCTGGAGGATTTAATCGAATAACTAGTAAAGTTGCTAAGCAAACACTTGTTAATGAAGATTTGGTCAATCAATCCAATTGGCTGCCTCTTAGCTTTAAAATTGAAGAAGAGGAATGGTTTGATATTACCCAAGTGGAATTGCTAGATTACAGAGAAATGCTCCATCTTAAAAAGGGATTAGTAAAACGCTTTTATCGTTGCAAGGATATTAAAGGACGTGTTTTTATAATTAATAGCTTACGTTTTGTTAGTCAACATGATCCACATTTAGCTGGAATTCGTTATTCTATAATTTCAGAAAATTGGTCAGCTAAGTTAAGTATACGCTCATCAATTTGTGGGGAAATAAAAAATAGAGGTGTTGCACGTTATGCGGATTTAAATAATCAACATCTGGAAATATTAAAAAAGGGAGGATCCTCTGAGTATATTTATTTACAAACTAAAACCTCTCATTCTCATATTGAAGTTTCCGAAGTAATTAAAACAGAAGTTTATAAAAATAAAATAAAATTAAATCTTGAAAATTATATTGAGGAAGAAGATAAAAATATTCATCAATATTTTAATCTTACCATGAAACCTTATGAAAAAGTCACAGTGTATAAAACCCTGGCAATTTATCATTCTAAAGACTATGGAATTTGTGAAAATCTATATGACGCTATAAAAAAAATTAAGGAAGAAACTTCTTTTCATGAAATAATTAAGAGGCATATTTTTGACTGGTCTCTCTTATGGAATCATTCAGACATACAAATAGAATCCACAAAAAGAGAGCAAAAGTTAATACGGTTTCATATTTTTCACACCTTACAATCTATTTCTCAACACAGTGTTCATCTCGATTATGGAGCACCTGCTCGGGGTTTACATGGAGAAGCTTATCGAGGTCATGTTTTTTGGGATGAAATATTTATTCTCCCCTTCTTTTTTTTCTCCTATCCAGAAATAGCCCGTTCATTATTAATGTATCGTTATTATCGTTTAAATTCTGCAAGAAAATTAGCCTTAGAATGTGGCTATCAAGGAGTAATGTTTCCCTGGCAAAGTGCAAGTAATGGAGAGGAGGAAACCCAAAGATTTCATTTAAATCCAAAATCTCATAAATGGGGCCCTGATTTTAGTTGCTTACAGAGACATGTAAATATGGCAATTGTTTATAATATTTGGAATTATTATTCCATAACTCAAGATTTTCAATTTTTAAAAAAATATGGGGCTGAAATAATTTTAGAAATTGCGAAATTTATTAGCAGTATAGTTACATTTAATGAAAATAAAAATAAATACGAAATTATTGGGGTAATGGGACCAGATGAATTTCATGAATTTGACTTGAGCACTAAGAGTCCCGGATTAAAAAATAATGCTTATACAAATTTTATGGCTGTATGGGTCTTGGAAAAAGCATTGGAACTTAGAAAAATACTAAGCCCTTCTTATCAAAAATATTTATTTAAATTATTAAACATAACTCAGGTTGAATTAGAACGATGGGAGAATATTTTATATAAAATGTATCTTCCTTTTCATAATAAGATTTTAAGTCAATTTGA
>JACPOX010000055.1 GCA_016191305.1 Legionella longbeachae
AAGGGAGTAAAATAATAATCCTTAAAAAGAAGGTGACTTCGTCGAGAAAATGCCTAATGCGCTAAATTTAGAGATTTGTAGTTGAGGTCAACTGCTTCATGCCCTTCTATGTATTTTTCTTCGCAATAGGTCATCTACTACCAAATTTAGGTAAAAAGAGATGATCATTGAGTTGGATGGCATTCCCATAGAAGTCTCGAGAAAACGAATTAAAAATCTGAACTTACGCATTTACCCTCCTGATGGCCAGGTTAAGGTAAGTGTTCCTCTAAAATTTAGTGAACAACTAATCAGAAAGACTCTTGAAACAAAAAGCGAATGGATTCATAAACAGCGCGAACGAATTCGCAACCGTCCTTCAATGGAAGTGCCTGTGCTCGAAACAGGAGCAACTATAGCTTATAGAGGAACAAATTATTTATTGATCATTGAAGAACATCACGGCCCTTCTCAAATTAAAATGAATGAACATCTGATCTACTGTTATACCCAACCCAACAGTTCACAAACACAAAGACAAACTCTTCTTGATAATTGGTATAAACATCAAATGCAAACTCTACTGCCCAATTTAATACATCATTGGGAAGCTATTGTTGGGGTAAAAGTAGCTCAATGGGGAATAAAAAAAATGAAAACACGTTGTGGCTCCTGTAACATTCGAGCAGCTCGCATATGGCTAAATCTCAACCTCATTAAAAAATCGCCTGTCTGTCTGGAGTACGTCCTGGTGCATGAATTAGTACACCTTTTAGAACCTAGCCATAATAAACGATTTCATGGGTTGATGAGCAACTTTATGCCACGATGGCGTGAATATCAAAATCTACTTGAAGGACGTATACATTGATTGACCCTGACTTGCTCATTCGCAACCTTTGTACTCAGAGATATCATATTATTGATGGTTTTCTAGAGTCTGAGCTATGTCAATCACTACGTAAAACTGCAAATAAAATGTATGAGCAAGGATTGTTTCGCAGTGCCAAAATTGGTCTCAATTTGGAATTACAAAAAAATAATACCATCCGAGCAGATGAAATTTTTTGGCTCAATGGAGATGAAATTGATCAGGCCATAAGTGCTTTTTTAGGGCAGATGCGTCATTTAATCCAAATAGTTAATCAATCACTTTTTTTAGGGTTAAACGAGTTTGAAACCCATTTTGCTATCTATCAG
>JACPOX010000100.1 GCA_016191305.1 Legionella longbeachae
GTTGAGTTAATGCTCTTTTCATTAATAAAGAATGAAGGGTCTTTTCCAATTGCGGAGCACTAATAATCACGAACACAAAACCTTAACCATTAACATCCTTGAGAACGAATTAAACATCCTATAATATCAAAGTGCTATTTGAAATTAATAACTTACAGGAGTTTTTATGAAAGGAATTTTAGGTTTTGCTATAACTGCATTGCTAGCTACTACTGTTAACGCAAATACTGTCCAAGATAATACTAATGATGCACATGTTTCTGCTAATCAACACATTACTCATCATGGAGATGTTCAGCAAGCCCAACTACACCAACAAAAACATAAAGAAGAAATAATTTCTGCTCATCTGCATGATCATCTAGGGAATGTGAATCAAGCGAACCAACATGTTAAAGATCATAATGGTTCCCAAGTTGCTGCTCATAATCACGATCACCAATATGATGAAGCAAGTGCCGATGCTCATTCTCATGATCATGGTGTTTCTTAACCATTATATCATCTGGACCCCGGTTAGGGGTTCTAAATATGTCCAGGAATATAAAAGAAAGCCTGCGAATCAGGATGAAATCAATCTGTACTGCCTGGTCGGAGAGGCTTTATGCATGTGCAGCATTTAGAAGATGTGGTCTTCGTCATGCTTATGTGCAACGACGGTATAATGAGTTGACTAAGAGCTTTGATCTTAATGGGGCAAGGGTAGTTTGCCCAATAGGTGGGGGAAAGCCATTCAAACAGCTTAAAGATCATAATAAAGCATGGGATCGTAAAGCACGGGAAATTATCAGTTGTGAGTTAGGCCATTCGCGTTTAGCGATCACAAAGATCTATTGGGGAAAGTAAGTGATTATGCAAAGTTACCTAAAAAAAATCAGTAAAATCATCGATCATTTTCATGATTACTTTACATAATATTTTAAAATTCAAAGTTGGAATCTATTAAAAACCTCATAAAGCGGATGATTTTCGTAGTTATTAAGCATTAAGCAGTTATTGTCAGTGTATTTTGCTTTTGGTATTCTCGCTGTAAATTTTGATAAACCTTAATGATCTATGAAGTTATTTACGAAGCTTATTTTTTTAATATTTAGGATTAAGTTCTATGCTACACGCGGTTAAACCTATCCCTTACACCATATTACTTACAGACAAAGATGGTAATTCTTATTTTAAGGAAGCAACAGAAGAGTTAAACCCAGCTAAAGTAGGTTTTACTAGCCATATGATCCCCACACACAATGTTTTTTTTGGCAAGGGTCCTAATAAAGAGCAAGATTGGCATAACCCTGCTCAAAAGTTATTTATTATTATTTTATCTGGGGTTATGCAAATTGAAACAAGTCATGGTGAAATCAAAAATTTTAGCCCAGGTGATATATTGTTAGTGAAAGATCTAACTGGTAAAGGCCATAAAACACGTACTCTTAATGGAGAATCAGTAAATTATCTCGCAATACCCTTAATTAAATAAAAGGTAACTCCCCAGCAATAAATTATTTTCATGCAAATAACCCTGCAAAAGATTAGCTGTCTTATCCATAAGTGGGAATGGCTAGCATCTTATTGTGTGAGTAATGCGATTCATTTTTGCACTGATATTTCATCGATACTTTTTCCCTCAGAAGAAAGTAGTACGTAATAAGCTCGCTCTGCTGTATGTTTTCCTGTTCTTGCATTTCTTAACTTTAGTAATTCTTGTTTTTGTTCATCGCTTAAAACCGCTGTGATAGCTTTTGGCATCCTTCTAACTCAACTACGACATAAAAAAAACACAATACACTATGTTTATGTTTTATAAAAAATTATGGATGGTTGCTTATAAAAAGACCATTGGTTTGTGGGGCAATCCGTCCTGTTGAGTATTAAAATATGTCTGTTGAAATATACGATTTGATCATATATAATACAAATCAGTTGTTTACTAGAGAAAAACTATGCAAGATAAGATTTCAAAGCTGCCTACTGTTCTTTTAGAAAAAATTACTAAGTTCTTATCCATTCAAGAGCTATTTCGTTTCATTCAAGTAAATAAAACAATCTACGAAATATTCAGAAAACATCCATCATTGCCAATTCAAAGTCAGCTTTCCGATCGATTATGTGATCATGTTCGAGAGAAAGAGGATAAGTTATCTCCAAAAAGAGATATAATTATAGCAAAAAGAGATCTAATTATAGAAGAAATGCTTAGGTTTCGCCCAGAATTAATTTCTCTAGTTCATTATGATAAAAGTAAAAATGATCCAAATAAAAAATTTAGGTTTTTAAGTGGTTGGGAGGAGGTTTTGCTTAAAGCAGATATAAATATGGCCACTAAAATGCTTATGTGTTTACCTAAAAATGAAAAAGGTGAAAAAATAAAAGATGAATTGAGTGAGCAGTATCAAAATATAAAAGGGAAAAAAGAATTTGTAACATTTACCTTACATGATGCTTTTAGTTTAAAGGAAATTAATCAAGATTTAGTGAAAATTTTATTAAAAGGTAAAGTGGATGTTAATTCAAAAACCACTGAGGGTAGTACACCATTACAGCTTATTTGCGCTCGGGAAGAAGAAGTTCCACTGGATCTAGTGAAAATGTTAATAGAGCATAGAGCGGACGTTAATGCAGAAGATAAGGATGGAAATACGCCATTGCATATTGCTTGTGATCGAGAATGGTGGCAGAAAAAAGTAGACCGACAAGATTTAGTGAAATTTTTAATAGAGAATAGAGCGGACGTTAATGCGAAAAATGGGGATGGAAATACACCATTAAATATCGCTTGCTACGATAACACTGACGAAAAAGGACTGGATGTAGTCAAAATTTTAATAACAAATAAAGCGGATGTTAATACAGAAAATGAAAGTGGTAGTACACCATTAATAAGAGCATCGTATAACAATTACTCATTTGATAACTTAGATATTATTAAATTTTTGTTGCAAAGCAATGCTGAGGTTAATGTTAGGAATAGTGATATGAGTTCGTCTTTCATGTTGTTTAGTACCTGGAGTTCTACAACAGAAATTATGTTTGATGGTTTAAAAACTTTCTTTGAATATAAAGCAGATATCAATATGAAAGATGGCACAGGCTATACGCCATTATTATCGTTCTGTTCTGATAGTGCTACTTCCTGTGAAACCCTCCAATTTTTATTGGATAATAAAGCGGACGTGAATAGTAAAACTAAATATGAAGATACGGTATTGCATAAGATTCTGTATAAACTAAAAAATAAAGAAGATTCTTATAAAACTCTTATTAAATTTAAATTATTACTTGATAATGGTGCAAGGGTGTTATTAGATCAACCAAATAATGAAGGTAAGACTCCACTTGATTTACTAGATAATTTATTAGAAGAAAAAGAAAAGTTTCAAGATTTTCTTGAAGACATGTCGCTAAAAAAGTCTGTTTTAAATAATTCAATTGTTCTATTCAAGCCAACACAGACTAGCCTTACGAATAAGTCTACTAATTCAAGCTTGACATCATTGAATCCAAATTAAGGGGTGAAAAAAGGGTCGTGATTCAAAAAATATTGCACAAGAAAGCATCATGCGCGGCATTTCCTTGGGTCAAGTTATGCTAAACACAGCAACAATCAATGTGGCTCCACCAAATGGTCATACCCTTCAGTCAGTTACACTCGACTTTATGAAAAATCCCCACCGCCGAATCCCCACGGCGGCCATTCACTGAATTATGTTGTGGTATATAAGTGCCATTCGGTTCAGGTCTTTCCTTTATCTTACAGGGAAAAGAATCTATTGAAATGAATTGTTAATTTTTTATTGTCTAGTGATTTCCAGGTTGGTTGATCGATTTTATCTCCAATTATTTTAAAACCAACAAATTTAACTATTTGGCTATTAATGGAGCAGTGTTACCGCTATGGTAAAAGCGTTGGCCAAACATTTCATATTTCAATAGTATACGCATCAATTATGGTCAAGTTGGTGTCTTCAGGATTCTATACTAGTATCTGCAAAGTTGATTAATAGTATGCTTTTTTCGCTTTTAATAAAGAATGAAGTCAAAACAGGCTAAAATTTAATGTGAAAATACCGGTTGACTTTAACCCTACGTCATCCTTTATCGTGTGATGGGTCAGTTAGAGGAATTTAAAAATGCGATACACGGTAAACAAATTGGCAAAGCTCTCTGGAGTTAGTACACGCACCCTTCGTTTTATGACGAAATTGATTTATTAAAACCCGCTTTTTATGGCGACAACCGCTATCGTTATTATGAAGAAGAGCAACTTTTGATGCTTCAACAAATTTTGTTTTTCCGTGAATTGGGTTTTCCTCTCAGTGACATACAGCGGATTATCAGTAGCGATGACTTCAATAAAATTGAAGCCTTGAATACTCATAAATCCATTCTTCAATCCAGTCTTGAGCGTACCGACACGCTCATCAAGACGATTGATAAAACTATTTCACATATAAGAGGAAAATTAATCATGCGTGATGTAGAAATGTATGATGGCTTTGATCCAAACAAACAACAAGAACACGAAAAATACATGGTTAATACCGGTATAATTACTCAACAGCAAATTGATGAGAGTTGGAACAAGGTACGGCATTGGAAGAAAGATAATTGGGAGCAATTTAAGCAAGAAGGCGAACAGTTAAATCAAGGGCTTGCTAAGGCGATGGGCAATCATCTTAAACCAGCTGATATAGAAGTTCAGGCTTTAATTCAAAGACATTATTCCTGGGTAAAAAACTTTTGGACTCCAACAAAAGAGAGTTACATGGGGCTGGCTCATATGTACCGAGATCATCCTGATTATCGAGAGTTTTATAATAGATATCATCCAAACTTGGTTGAATATTTAATCGAAGCCATGGAGGTATTTGCTGAACATAAACTCTCTTAATAGTGAGATCCTGCCATGTGTTATCATGGCGGGATTAATTTTTCAAGATTTACCGGTTATAATCATGAACAATAAGTTAGTCAATGATAATTTGTCTATTGTATGAAACGGGGGTATGCGAACTGAGAATAATAGTTGAATTCCAGCTCGCATTAAATATCTAAATTAGCTGTTGAAGAAATCTCTCAAATCTAGGTTTATAAAAATCTTCTTTATCCCAAGATACAATTACCCTTTTAGCTCTGCCAACTATTTGTTTGCGTGGAACAAAGCCAAAATATCGTGAGTCTGCACTATTATCCCGATTATCTCCTAGCATTAAAAATTGTCCTTTAGGAACCTGAATCGGACCAAAAGTTCGTAAAGCAGGTTGTGAAGGTAGTCCCATTACAGCATGGTCTCTTTTATCTAAAGATTCTGTTGCAACTATTGCAAGAGGTTGTTCATCTTTTGGTAGGTTATATCGCAATGGCTGATTATGAGCTTTATAAGTTGTTTTATGTCCATTAATGATTAAGCTATTATTCTTCATTTCGATAACGTCCCCAGGGGTTCCTATCACTCTTTTTATCAGTCTTTGACCATCCCCAGGCTTATAGAATACGACTATTTCACCTCGTTTAGGGTTGGACCATTGAGCCACGTGCTTTGTAGTGAATGGGACTTTAAGATCGTATGCTAACTTGTTTACTAAGATTAAATCCCCAACATAAAGGGTTGGCTCCATAGAACCTGATGGAATACGATTCCAATCCGCAATAGCGGATCGTCCAGCAAAAAGACAAAGAGCAAAAATAAAAAAATGAAACCACTCTTTAACTAATCGAGATGCTCTAGGTTTAAAATTAAACATATTTGATCCTAAAAAAATTAAGAAATATAATAATAGGGCGTGTTTACAATTCATCCCCGACGCCTAAGTGCCGCGGCATCCAGGAGATGGTCAAATTAAAACAGAACCAATTTAATTACTCATTAATTGATAACTAAGAGCAAACTCGTAATATAACGATTCTAACGTCAAATATAAAACGAGTTTGCAATGGCTAGACTGATGCTCAGTGACGAGCTGTGGTCAAAGCTAAAGGAGATCATGCTACAACATGAGATTTATAACAAGTCTAATCTTCGTATGATGGTTGAAGCAATGTTATACCGCATTGCCCTTGGGGACCTACCTGGAGAATTTGGATTCTGGCATTCTATTTATCAGCAATTCAACCGTTAGTATTCAAAAGATAAGTTGATGAAGATTTTTAAAGATCTCGTACAAGATCCTGACTTAGAATGGGAGTTTATTGACGGGATCGTCGTTAGAGCGCATCAACATAGTTCAGGTCCTGTCAGAGAAGAAAATCAGGCCATTGGAAAATCCGTTGGCGGGAATACCACAAAAATTCATATGGCCGTTGATGCATATGCTCTTCCAATCGAATTTGATTTAACAGGTGGTGAAGTGCATGACAGTTTCGAGCCATTGCTACAAGATACGATTGTTTACGGATTGCGGTATTAAAAATGAAATCACATTTATTCCACAGAGGTAGAATAATAATATCAACATTTAGTAAGTATACGCAATGCTCAACTTTTCACGGAACAAAACGGGCCTGGGCCCGTGAACGAGCCCGAACCCGTCCTAGCGTCGTCTAATTAGCTTTTTTCGTCATTTTAGTCAACATCATAACAATGCGAGTTAGTAAATCTCTGGTTAAGTGATAATATTCTGGTGTTATTTTAAGGAGCATTGGTTTTCATGGTTTCCAGAACTAGGAAGTCGAGGTAATGCAAAACAATCTGCAAATTTTGGTTAATAAAACAAAGAATACAGGCATCTTTTGCAGCTCAAAGCGGAGCATTATCAGATAGACTTCATATGGCGGATGGATTGCCAATGCCTGTTTGCCATTTTAAGCGCGCAGGTTTTAGTTCTATCTTTAAAGGTATTGCATCCTATGGTTATTGTGCCTCCAAGAGCGAGACATATTACGGTTTTAAAGGCAAAAAGAACTCGAAAATCTCACTATCCAAGAGATGACCTACCAAGACGATCTGGAAATCGATTTG
>JACPOX010000056.1 GCA_016191305.1 Legionella longbeachae
CTATTGCAAAAGTCATGGATGATTGCATCGCCAATGGATGTAAACATGACGGAATTTTGCCTGGCGGACTCAATTTAAAAAGACGTGCTCCCGATCTATATAAGAAACTCATGGATCAAAAAGGGGTAAAAAGCATTTTTGAACAATCAGATATAATGAACCAACTCAATCTTTATGCGATGGCTGTAAATGAAGAAAATGCCGCTGGTGGACGTATTGTCACCGCTCCTACTAATGGTGCTGCTGGTATTATCCCTGCTGTACTTAAATATTGCCAACAAGCACATGATAAAATGAGCAACGAAGACATCTATACTTATTTTCTCACCGCCGCTGCTATAGGTATTCTCTATAAAAAAGGTGCTTCTATATCAGGTGCAGAGGTAGGCTGTCAGGGTGAAGTCGGAGTTGCTTCTTCAATGGCAGCAGCAGGTCTTACAGCTGTTCTTGGAGGTACAGTAGAACAGGTAGAAAATGCCGCAGAAATTGCAATGGAGCATCATTTAGGAATGACTTGTGATCCAGTGCTTGGTTTAGTCCAAATACCCTGCATCGAACGAAATGCCATGGGGGCAGTAAAAGCAGTAAATGCAACGCGCATGGCACTGATTGGCGATGGTCAACACCAGATTTCTCTAGATAAAGTAATCAAAACCATGAAGCAAACTGGAATGGATATGCAAAGTATCTATAAGGAAACATCTATGGGTGGATTGGCTGTTAATTTACCAGAATGTTAACGTAAGAGCTCCCAAGATAGTTCTTAGGAAAAAGTAGCCTGAATGGAGCGCTATGCGCGTAATCCGGGAACCCCGCGAAGGGGTTCATTATGGTGTACCAGCCTGCCTTTGATATAGTTGTTTATCTTAAGTTGACGCCATTACGTGAACAATTACTCTGATTAAAAACCCAGGCATCAGCCGATTCTTTATCAAAAAATAAATCACTCATTGCATAACCGACTACTGCAGCAAGTTTGTCATCAAAATAAACTAAAGGAATTCTCTCTCTTAACCAAGGAGGAATACCCCAATCCTGAAATAATTTTTTTAAACGTTTCGTCTGACCATGCCAAAAAAATTCCTCTCCTCCTGTTCTGAACTTAACAAATATTTTGGCTTTTGGTGGAATAACTAAGCCTTGTTTGGCTTTTCTAGCCGTTAAATTGATTTCTGAAATACCTAAAATTAAAGTTAATGGAAATCCAGACCATTCAACACAAGAAGGCAAATCTGCTTTGTTCTTTTTGTCTAAAAATAAATGCCTTTGATAACGACGAACTAAAATATCGCCCCAGCAAACCTCTGGAGCAGCATCATGATTGGCATAAATCACTTCATGAATTAATCGACTAAAAGTTGCGGTGGATGGCATTTGGATTTGATTATTTTTCAACCAAAATCTAAGAACATTGACTATGCGCTCAAAACTTAATTTGCTTACTGCGTCAATAGCAAGAGTTTTTTGAAAATCAACAGGTGCTAATAGCCCAGTTTTCTTTTCTTCCATAGAAAAATCAATCACCGCCAAAGTATCTAAATTTTTTTTAGCCTGTTGACAGTGAATTGCTGCTCTTGCAATATTTCCTTCAACTCCCGGCCATTTGCTTTTTAGCAACGGTATGATTTGCATGCGCAAAAAATTACGTGAGTAATTAGTATTCAGATTGCTTTCATCCTCAATCCAGCTTAATTGATGCAAGTTTGCATAATGCTCCAAATGTTCGCGGGAATGGTTTAAAAAGGGTCTAGTAAGTACCCCTCGTCCTAGTTGACTAAAATCAGACATAGCAGCTAAACCATCCACACCTGAACCTCGAAACAACTGCAAAAGAACAGTCTCGGCCTGATCATTCAAATGATGGCCTAAAATAAGACAATCCTTTTCTGTGATTAAAGAAGAAAACACCTCATAACGTGCAATTCGTCCTCTTTCTTCGATATTTGCTGAGCGATCAAATTGCACTGAATAAGCAATGAACGGAATCCCTGAATTTTGACAAAATTGTTCACAATTTTTTTGCCAAGAGGATGCATTGGCACTAATTCCATGATTAACATGTACTGCAACTAATTTGCTAAACAAAGTTGGTTGAGATGCAAGTACATGCAAAAGCACAGTTGAGTCCAGTCCACCACTAAAGCCCACAATTAATTTGTTAAAATGGCTTAAACGAGAAAACCAACTCGAACTCAATAAAGGTTTAATCACATGCTCCCATTAACATATATTTTTGGTACCTGGTTTCGATTAGCCTCTCCAAGGGCATATTTTTCAAAGTACTTAATTCAGTGAGTAAAGCTTCTTTTAAGCGTGCTGCCATCTCATCAACATTACGATGAGCACCTCCTAGAGGTTCTGGTACGATCTTATCAATTAACTTATTTTCAAAAATTTTATCTGCCGTGATCCTCATCGCACGAGCCGCATCGCTTGCTTTGGATGCATCTTTCCAAAGGATAGAAGCACAGCCTTCTGGTGAAATTACTGAATAAATACCAAACTGCAGCATTAATACTCGATCTCCCACACCAATAGCCAAAGCACCACCAGAACCCGCCTCGCCAGTTACCGCGCAAATTATTGGGGTTTTTAGGCGTGACATCACAAAAAGATTTCGCGCAATCGCTTCAGATTGGTTACGCTCTTCAGCGCCGATTCCAGGATATGCTCCTGCTGTATCAATAAAGGTAAAAATAGGTAATTTGAATTTTTCAGCCATATGCATTAAACGCAATGCTTTTCTATATTCCTCTGGCCTTGCCATACCAAAATTACGGTATACTTTTTCCTTAGTGCGCTTCCCCTTTTGATGCCCCAAGACCATAACAGGTTCACCATTCAAACGCGCTAAACCACCTATAATCGCAGGGGCGGAAGAGCAACTTCTATCACCATGCAACTCCTGAAAATCGGTAAAAATACGTTCAATATAATCTGTGGTCTGAGGTCTAAGCGGATGCCTTGCCATTTGAGCCACTTGCCATGGTTCCAAATTTGAAAATACTTGAGCAGTTAACTCAGCGCATTTCACTTGGAGTCGTCTTATTTCTTCACTTAAATTAACTTCATTATCATTGCCTATCATACGAAGTGCTTCAATCTTTTGATTCAATTCTTCGATGGGTTGCTCAAAGTCCAAAAATTGTCGGCTCATTCAATACTCTTTGGTGAATTAAATATCATGGTATATGATAACCTTAACCATCAATTGATGCCAGATTCAAAAATACATATGATTATTACCGGATTTAACCCTTTAAATACAGAAAACTGCATTTTAAACGAAGCTCGCATTGATCTTTGGCAGTTTTCATTAAAATCTGAATTAGATAGCGCCTATCAAATATTAAATTCAGAAGAGAGAGCTCGTGCAGACCGGTTCTACTTCAGTCGACACAAGCGGCGCTTTTCTACTGCTAGAGCGACCATGAGAATTATTCTAGCGCGCTATTTGAATACATCTCCAGAACGACTGGAATTTACCTATAATGCGCATGGTAAACCAGAGATTCTTAATTCAGCAAAATTACAATTCAATCTTAGTCATACTGGTGACTTGGCATTACTCGCCATAGGAAAAACTTTTCCTATGGGGGTTGATATAGAAAAATATTCTGCACGGCCTTATGAAGGTATAGCAAAAAGTTTATTTTCAGAACAAGAATACGAGGAATTTATTAAGGCACCCCTCGCTCTGAAACCTGCAATATTTTTTCATGTTTGGGCACAAAAAGAAGCTTTTATTAAAGCCTGCGGATTAGGCCTTTCTTATCCCACCAAACATTTTAGCGTTCCCCTCACAATGCCTACGAAACAATTGGTGGATGACTCCTTACACAATATGACTTGGCAACTGCGCTCATTTATGCCTGAAATAGCCTGCAGTGGTGCTTTATGCCATTATCCAACTGTGAGAGAAATAAGACATGGATTTATTCAATTGCAACAAAATCACAGCTTGAAATTTTAGGTTTAAAAATGAATTTTACCCCATCTCAACTTATTTTAATGCAACTTCTTGGTGATGGCTCCTGTCATAGTGGTTCTGAATTGGGAGCGATTTTAGGTGTAACCCGATCGGCTATATGGAAACAAATAAATCAATTAATCGAATCAGGAATTCCTATCAAACGAATACCACACCAAGGTTATCAATTACCTAGTAAACTGATATTATTAAATCAGCAAAGCATTACAGACCACCTATTAACAGAAAACTTGGTAAATTCTTTCAATTTACATTTATTTAATTCTATTGATTCAACCAATCGTTACCTAAAAGATCTACCTATTTCTCATGCCGTGGATATTTGCTGTGCTGAAATTCAGACTCAAGGCAGAGGCCGATTTGGTAGACACTGGCATTCACCCTTTGGAGAAAATATTTATTGCTCTAGTCGTTGGAATTTTAACTATGACCTTACAAAACTTTCAGGATTAAGCTTAGTTACCAGTTTAGCGGTTTTAGCAACATTAAATGATCTGCAAATTGCTTCTGATGTTAAAATCAAATGGCCTAATGATATTTTATGGAATGATAAAAAATTATGCGGAAGCTTGATTGAAATCATGGCAGAATCCAATAGCAATGTTCAAGTCATTATTGGGATTGGATTAAATGTCAATACAGATACACTAAATCACCCTCTTCCTACAAAACCGTGGTGTTCTTTATATGAACTCACCCAACATTATCATGATCGTAATTTTATTATCGCAAAACTAATCGCCAATTTGGAACGTTATTTAATCAAATTTATTCAAAACGATCTAAATAGCTTTATGGAGGAATGGGACAAATCTGATTATCTGGCCGGAAAAAATATAAAGGTAACGCAGTCATTAAATACTATTTCTGGAATCGCACGTGGAATTAATCAGAATGGGCAATTAATTTTGCAAGATGAGTCAGGCCTAGAGCATTATCTCTCTTCAGGAGATACTTCATTACAATTATGATGTGCGTCCCGAGCATTTTTAAGCGTTCGGGACTGGATGAACTGCGAGGAAATCGATTTATACAGCTTCTTCAGATTCATCTGATTGCTTTTCTTGTTGTATGCGTAAATAAATTTCTTCACGGTGAACAGATACATCTTTTGGTGCATTAATCCCCAAACGAACCTGATTTCCTTTTACACCTAGAACAGTGATATTAACATCATCACCAATAATCAAGGTTTCACCTATACGCCGAGTCAAAATTAACATAAAAATCTCCCTAACAGAGCAACTACCTCTTCCTCCATAGAACGCGTCCATGGTGTTCTTGATAGCTACAAAACGACTAAATTTAAATCAAAAGTATATTGTACGAATCTAAGTTTACACTGTGATTATTAACAGAGTATTAAGAAAAAATTAATATTTTTTTTTTTTTTAAATTAAGAAAAAAAATATTAATAAATTCAATGAGTAAAAGTAGATGGATACATAGGTATTTTTTTATCAATTATATAATAAATAAAAAATAAAAATGCTAATTGAAAAATAAATATACTATAATGCACTTTATGAATCTGAATTAACCCTACTAAAATTAAAAAAGAAGCATTAATTAATGTTTGACTAAATAAAATCATCGAAACACTTATTCCAGATTGTCTTAATCTTTGATAGGCGTGCTTCTTGTGCGGAGCTGACCATTTTTCTTTATTAATTATTCGACGGAAAAGTGTAAGTGTTGCATCAAATAAAAACAGCCCATTAAGCATAAACCAATATAGAATAGGAATTTGAAATTTTTGTTGTGCTACGAGTGCCATATAAAAAGTAATCAACCCCAATGTAGCACTACCTACATCCCCCATAAACAACTTAGCCGGTGGAAAATTAAAAATTAAAAAACTCTTTGCCTCTATCTCTCTCCCAGGGGGAGAGAGTGGGCCGCCAAAGGCGAGCCTCGCCAAAGGC
>JACPOX010000068.1 GCA_016191305.1 Legionella longbeachae
AATGAAAACAATATGAGACTATTGAAAATAATTGATGAACAAAAGCCTGAGTCAATTAAAGAGCGTGCTGTCTTAAGTAAACGTGAACCTGGTAATTTGAGTCGTACACTGAGCACAATGGCTCGCTACGGAATTATTGAAATGAAGAAAATTGGGAAAAATTCTAAACCAATTGCTAAGGCTTTGGATTTTAATATTCAATATAGTGCTGCTGGATAATAATGTATTCTTTATATTTTGAACTATCCGGAAATCCCGGAGAGTTCATTATTAAATCTTAGCAGTGGGTTCCAAAATGGAACTGACTGATGTTTCGATATTTTTAATATGGCCGACACTGTTGGCCAAATCTTAGATAGCTGTCCTATTCATCATTTTTTTGTTTCTTTAATTTGGTACACGGTGTGTTCCAAATTGGGTAGGATTTAAATATGGAACGCAGTGCGTTCCGAATCTATGTTGTAACCTTATTCATGATTTGGATCTCACCGCGATCCAAATTGAATATTTATTCTCAATTCGGACCGCACTGCGGTCCAAAATCAGAGAAGCAGTTATATCTTTTCCTTATTTGTAGCTTGTATAGTGATTATTTCAGGGGAGTCAATCACCTCCATGCACTTTAAAATATAATTAGTAATGAGTTGCATTGGTTTTCTCAAGCGTTCTACATCAGCGACAATATATCCTGCAGTTACATCATTGTTCATTTTATGATTCATTAGTCGTTTTAGCGCATAAGCAGGGATATCCAGACTTTCAGCAATGGTAATAAAGGTGCGTCTTAAATCGTGAACAGTGAAATGCACACCAGATGCCTTAGTAACATGTGCCATAAGTTTGCGGGGTTCGATGATGTGGCCTGCTGCTCCTGTACCCGGGAATACATAATCATTCATTTGATTCTTTTTACGATTCACCATTAAATCATAAAGAAAATCAGAAAGGGGTAGGGTGTGGGTCTCATTATTCTTTGTTTTACTTAGTGTAAAAGTCTTCGCACTTAAATCTATGTCTGACCATTTTAATGTGGCTGCTTCCTGTCTTCGTAATCCAGTAAGTAGAATTAGTAATAAATAGTCTTGAAGAACTTCATTCTGAGTTATTTGAAGGCCTGCATACCATGCTTTCAATTCATGGGGCTTGATATAGGTTTGGCGACGTTCAACGCGATACCATGCGCGTGTTTGTGATAATCGTTTTACAGGGTTTTCAGGAATGAGAGAGTTTCCTTTAGCATCTTCATATTGGCCGGCTGCAAAATTGAAAAGGGCGCGGAGTATTCTCATCGCAAGATTTGCATACGCTTCACCATGTTCTTTTCCTAACTTTTCGTGATATTTGGTAATGCGATCTTTAGTGATAGAAAGAATAGGTTTATGTTTCCAGCTGGTGAACCCTTTATCCAGAATTTGTAATTACTTATGGTTTTGGGTTTCAAGGTTTTTCTTGTTTTTAGATAATCTTTGAAAACCTCATTCAATGTAACTTTAATTATTGTTGAGGCTTTCTTTTCAGCTATAGGATCTCCACCCATGGCTATTTGTCCGAGCATTAGAAGAGCTTTATTCCTTGCCATCTCAGAAGAAATCAATGATCGATGATCTAGGGGATGAAAAACCATTTTTTAATGAGTAAAATCAACAATTCACCTAAATAAGTCAATTTGGCACGCACTGTGTACCAAATTGGTATCCTACCGGAACAAGCGTTGATTTTTACACGAACTTGAGTTTAGGTTTGTGAAAATGTGATATAATTATAGGTATGAAAACATTATCAGAAACAAATCCTTATCTTCAGGATAAGGAACAGGCTAAGCGCTCAAATGCTCGCTCTACACGAACTTCTTGTGGGGTGGAAGGCATTAAGCGAAAGATAAAGCCTTGACTTTAAAAATCGACCATTCTCGTTCTGATGCTATTTTAGAAGAAATGAAAAAAAGACTTCATAAAAGCTAACTGACTCTTAATATCTCAATGAACACTTCTTTAATTGGTTCGTAATTTCCCATTACTCCATGGTGTATTGCTTGAATATAGTTGTTATAGCCCTTTGCATTAGTGGTTTTATCAATAGGTTCGAAATTCAATTGAGGTAGTCCTGCCTGCATTGCCATTATATTTGCCAGTAAACGTGAAACCCTTCCATTTCCCTCTCTCTAAAAGGGTGGATAATAATTAATTCAACATGCACAACGCCCAAAGTATTAGCAAGTCCATCACCTGATTTTTTGCAAGGAGTATAAGTTTTTAAGAACTTCTTTTCCAAATCCTGCATAGACTTTTCGATATATTGTGAAGCTGCAAAATGAAA
>JACPOX010000069.1 GCA_016191305.1 Legionella longbeachae
AACATCATACCCTTTTCACCTCGAGAGCGTGCTGCTTGAACAATCCAGCGCATTCCCAGAGCTATACTACGGTCAGTTCTTACTTCAACAGGAACTTGGTATGTAGCACCACCTACGCGACGTGAACGAACTTCGACGCTTGGACGAACATTGTCTAAAGCATTTTCAAAATAGCGAAGAATAGCATTTGAACCAGCTGAGCCATCTGACTCACCACCGTCTTCATCTGATTTTTTTATTTTCTTTATGCGCTCATCCATAACGGATAAAGCACCATAGATTATTTTTTCTGCAATGGATTTTTTACCACTGACCATTAATACATTAATAAATTTTGCTAATAGTTCACTATGATGCTTCGGATCAGGCAAAATTTCTCTTTTGGGGACTTCTCTTCTTCTAGGCATTTCGATTTCCTACAATCAGTTATTTTTTATCTTTTGGTTTCTTGGTGCCATATTTTGAACGACCTTGTTTACGATCGTTAACACCTGATGTATCCAAACTACCCCTTACGGTATGATAACGCACACCAGGTAAGTCTTTAACACGACCACCTCTTATAAGAACAACAGAGTGCTCTTGGAGATTATGGCCTTCACCACCAATGTATGATGAAACTTCAAATCCGTTTGTTAAACGTACACGAGCAACCTTACGCATAGCTGAGTTAGGTTTCTTAGGTGTAGTAGTGTAAACACGTGTGCATACACCGCGTCGTTGTGGGCATGACTCTAGTGCAGGTACGTTACTTTTCTTCTTTACGTCCACACGAGGCTTTCTTACTAACTGATTAATAGTAGCCATTTATACTTAACTCCGATCTGTCTCTTTGGATTATTTCGAATGCATAAGGAGGCCGGATTCTATATAGCCACGGCAGATTTGTCAAGTTTAATCTGCCGATTTTGAATCCGATCTTAGTGTTCTTGATTATCTGCGTTTAATGCTTCACTTAACGCATGCTCAACATCACTTGCAGTAACAGTATGCACTGAGTGCTCACCAGCTGCAGCCTTAGCTCTTTTTGCCTTACGGCTTTGATGATATGCATAACCAGTTCCTGCGGGAATCAAGCGTCCAACCATCACATTTTCTTTTAAACCACGTAAATCATCGATTTTGCCACTTACAGCAGCTTCTGTTAAAACTCTTGTAGTTTCCTGGAACGATGCAGCAGAAATAAATGACTCTGTAGCCAAAGATGCTTTAGTAATACCCAATAATATAGGTGTGCCTCTAGCTATTTGCTTTCCTTCAGCATTAAGTCTGTCATTTTCTTGCAATAATACACTTTCTTCTATCTGTTCCCCTACCAGGAATTTTGAATCTCCTGCAAAAGTAATAACTCGTTTACGTAGCATTTGTCTAACAATTGTTTCTATATGTTTGTCATTAATTTTTACACCTTGTAATCGATATACATCTTGTACTTCGTTTACGATGTAGTTTGCCAATGCACCAACACCAAGTAAGCGTAAGATATCATGTGGATTGAGCGCTCCTTCAGCGATAAGTTCACCTCGCTCAACATGCTCTCCTTCGAAAACAGATATATGACGCCATTTTGGAATCAACTCTTCATGACATTGATCTTCAGAAACATTAATAATTAATCTTCTCTTACCTTTTGTTTCTTTACCAAAATTAACTAAACCGGAAACTTCAGCCATCACCGCTGAATCTTTAGGTTTACGTGCTTCAAATAAGTCAGCAACCCTAGGTAGTCCCCCTGTAATATCGCGGGTTTTGGAGCGTTCTTGAGGTATACGTGCAATAACGTCTCCAATACCTACATGACCTCCATCTTCAAAATTAACGATAGCATCAACCGGTAGATAATATTGTGCAGGAACGTTGGTACCTGCAAGATATATATCATCACCATTTTCATTGACCAGTTTTACCATAGGTCGCATATCTCGACCTACACTACTTCGTTGTTTTGCATCAATAATTACGATATTACTTAAGCCTGTTAATTCATCAGTTTGTCGATTCATGGTTAAACCTTCAATCAAATCAACAAATTTCAAACAACCACTCACTTCTGAAATCACCGGATGGGTATGAGGATCCCAAGTTGCAATAACTTGTCCTGCTTCAACAGCTGAATTATCTTGAGCTGAGATCACAGCACCATATGGTAATTTATAACGCTCACGCTCACGGCCAAACTCATCCACAATGGTGACTTCTCCGGAACGTGATACTGCAACTAAATTTTTATTTTCATGAGTTACTGTTTTAATATTATGTAAACGAATAACCCCTTTGGTCTTGATTTGAATATTATTTGCTGCAGTTGCTCTAGATGCAGCTCCACCAATGTGGAAGGTACGCATAGTTAACTGAGTACCAGGTTCACCAATCGATTGAGCTGCAATAATACCTACTGCTTCACCTGTGTTAACGAGATGACCTCTTGCTAGATCACGACCATAACATTTAGCACATAAGCCGAAGCGGGTTAGACAGGTAATAGGTGAGCGAACCAATATTTGATCCACACCTTGTTTTTCTAACTTTTCAACCCATTCTTCATCCAATAATGTACCTGCTGTAACAACAGGTTCACTTTGGTTAGGTATGTAAACATCAGCAGCTACAACACGACCTAATACGCGCTCATGTAATGGTTCAACGATATCACCACCTTCAATCAATGGCTGCATCAAGACTCCAGTAGCTACACCACAATCATCTTCGGTAATTACTACATCTTGTGCCACATCAACCAAGCGGCGTGTTAAGTACCCTGAGTTAGCTGTTTTTAGAGCGGTATCCGCCAAACCTTTTCGCGCACCGTGAGTTGAAATAAAGTATTGAAATACATTTAGACCTTCACGGAAGTTAGCGGTAATAGGAGTTTCAATAATTGAACCATCAGGAGCTGCCATCAATCCACGCATACCTGCCAACTGTCTTATTTGTGCAGCAGAACCTCTTGCACCAGAGTCAGCCATCATAAATATGGGGTTAAATGATTCCTGTCTTACCAAATTACCTTTGACATCAGTAACCTCTTCAGTTGCAATCTTAGTCATCATTGACTTAGCAACCAATTCATTTGTTCTAGACCAGATATCAATTACTTTGTTATATCGTTCACCGTTAGTCACTAAACCAGAACGGAATTGCGATTCAATTTCTCGCACTTCATTATCAGCATGCTCAATAATATTCGCTTTATCATCAGGTATTTCCATATCTTCAATACCTATAGATACACCCGAACGTGTTGCATACTTAAAGCCAGTATACATTAGCTTATCAGCAAAAATTACAGTTTCTTTCAGACCAAAAGTTCTATAACACGTATCAATAACTTTAGTGATTAATTTTTTAGTCATAGTACGGTTTATTTGTGTAAAAGGCATACCTTTGGGTAGAATCTCAGCAAGAATTGCGCGTCCTACTGTTGTTTCTACTAAATGATGACCTACAGCATCACCGTCCTTAGGCATTCTTATTTTAATTTTTGCATGAACATCAAGATGTCCTGACTCATAAAAGTTCTGGGCTTCTTGTGCACTAACAAAAATCTTGCCTTCACCTAGAGCATTAACTTTCTCACGTGTTAAGTAGTACAAACCAAGTACAACGTCCTGACTAGGAACAATGATTGGTTCGCCACTTGCAGGAGATAAAATATTGTTCGTGGACATCATTAAAGAACGAGCTTCTAATTGTGCCTCTAAAGTCAATGGCACGTGAACTGCCATCGTTCAACCATTTTCTTGGCAGCTTTGATAGTTGTAGCCAAACCTCTAAATTCAAGCTTACTGAATATGAAAGGCTTAAATAGCTCGAGCGCCATTTTTTTCGGTAAACCACATTGATGTAATTTTAGTGTTGGTCCAACTACAATTACTGAACGACCAGAATAGTCAACACGCTTACCTAGTAGGTTTTGACGGAATCGACCTTGTTTCCCTTTAATCATATCTGCTAGGGATTTGAGAGGTCTTTTATTGGTACCTGTAATAGCTCGTCCGCGTCGACCATTATCTAGTAATGCATCAACAGACTCTTGTAACATTCTCTTTTCGTTACGGACAATAATATCTGGAGCATTTAGATCTAATAAACGTTTTAAACGATTATTTCGGTTAATAACTCTTCTGTATAAATCATTTAAATCAGAGGTTGCAAAACGGCCGCCATCTAATGGAACTAATGGTCGTAGATCAGGTGGAAGAACTGGTAATACATCCATAATCATCCACTCAGGCTTATTCCCTGACTCATAAAATGCTTCAAGCAACTTTAATCGTTTCGTGATCTTCTTAATTTTAGTTTCAGAAGTTGTAGTCGGTAGCTCTTCGCGCAAGTTCTTGATTTCATCTTCTAAATGAACCTGACGCAATAGATCACGAATTGCTTCGGCACCCATACGTGCATCAAATTCATCACCATATTGTTCCATGGCATCAAGATAAACTTCATCATTAAGCAATTGACCACGCTCTAATTCCGTCATGCCGGGATCAACAACAACAAATGCTTCAAAATATAGAACTCGCTCAATATCTCTTAGAGTCATATCAAGCAATAAACCTATTCTGGACGGCAATGATTTCAAGAACCAGATATGTGCAACAGGACTTGCCAATTCTATATGTCCCATACGTTCACGACGAACTTTCGCTAGAGCAAGTTCAACACCACATTTTTCGCATATAACACCACGATGTTTTAATCGTTTGTATTTACCGCATAAACATTCATAGTCTTTTACAGGTCCAAATGTTTTGGCACAAAATAATCCATCACGTTCTGGCTTGAATGTACGATAGTTAATAGTTTCTGGTTTTTTCACTTCGCCATATGACCATGAACGAATCATTTCAGGGGAAGCTAGCGCAATCTTAATTGCGTCAAACTCCTCACTTTGTCCCTGCTGCTTAAGGATACCAAGCAAATCACTCATTACAGGAGTTTTTTTCATTGGTTCGTTCATTGGGTCGTTGTTTAGAGTACTCAAGTCTATGTCTCCAAAATTTAGTTAATCAGTATGTATTGCTGAACAATTAATCATGATCTAATTCGATATCTATTCCCAATGCACGTATTTCTTTCAATAATACATTGAAAGACTCTGGCATTCCTGGGTCCATGCGATGATCGCCATCAACAATATTCTTGTAGATCTTTGTTCTTCCCCCAACATCATCTGATTTCACAGTCAACATTTCCTGTAATGTATATGCCGCACCATATGCTTCCAGAGCCCATACTTCCATCTCACCGAAGCGTTGTCCACCAAACTGAGCTTTACCACCTAATGGTTGTTGTGTAACCAAACTATATGATCCAGTTGAACGAGCATGCATCTTATCATCAACTAAATGGTTTAGTTTTAACATATACATGTATCCTACAGTTACCTGATTATCAAATTTAGTTCCAGTTCTACCATCAATCAAAGTAGTTTTACCATTAGAAGCCAAACCTGCTAGCTGCAACATATTTTTTATTTCTTCTTCAGAGGCACCATCAAAAACAGGTGTTGCCATAGGTACGCCGGCACGTAAATTATCGGCTAATCTAAATAATTCATTGTCATTTAGACAATCCAGATTAACTCGCTTTATACCATCATGATTATATATCTTATCCAAGAATGATTTAATTTCAGACGCAGTTTGTTTTGAATCAAGCATTTGCGAAATCTTATTTCCCAAACCCTTAGCCGCTAAACCAAGATGTGTTTCAAGTACTTGTCCAATATTCATACGTGATGGTACACCTAATGGATTAAGTACTATATCGACTGGTGTACCATCCTCCATATGAGGCATATCTTCGACAGGTACAACTATAGAGATAACCCCTTTATTACCATGTCGACCGGCCATCTTATCACCAGGCTGAATTCTTCTTTTCACAGCTAGATAGACTTTAACGATCTTTAATACACCGGGCGCTAAGTCGTCACCCTGAATAATCTTCTTACGACTATCATTAAAACGTTTTTCCATTTCTTTAGACAACATCTCAAGCTGTTTTGAAAGTTGCTCTAGCTGCTGGCTCGCTACATCATTTTCTAAACGAATATCGAACCATTTCGTACGGTCTATCTTATCTAGATATTCATGGCTAATACTAGATCCTGGTTTTAGATTTCCAGGGCCACCTGTTGCTATCTTATCCAGTATAATATTTGATACGCGATGATATATATCTTCTTCACGTATTCTGCGTTCATCAACTAAGTCTTTACGAACTCGAGCTAAATGCTCTTCTTCGATACTTTTAGCACGTGTATCTTTTTCTAAGCCATCACGTGTAAATACTTGAACATCAATAACAGTACCATTCATTCCAGATGGAACACGAAGTGAAGAATCTTTAACATCAGAAGCTTTCTCACCAAATATTGCACGTAACAGTTTTTCTTCAGGTGTAAGTTGAGTTTCACCTTTAGGTGTTACTTTACCAACTAAAATATCACCTGCGTTAACTTCAGCACCTATATATACAACTCCCGCCTCGTCTAGATTCGCAAGGGCAGACTCACCAACGTTAGGTATATCTGCAGTTATTTCCTCAGTACCTAATTTGGTATCGCGAGCGATACAGGTTAATTCTTCTATGTGAATTGTGGTAAATCTATCTTCTTGAACAATACGTTCAGATATAAGAATAGAATCCTCAAAGTTATAACCATTCCAAGGCATAAAAGCGACTAATAAATTCTGACCTAAAGCAAGCTCACCCATATCAGTACATGGGCCATCAGCTAGTACATCGCCTTTCTGAATAACATCTCCGTTACTAACTATAGGACGTTGGTTAATGCATGTATCCTGGTTTGAACGGAAGTATTTAGTAAGGTTATAAATATCAACTCCAGTTTCACCCGCAGTTGTTTCATCATCATTTACACGAACAACTATACGTGATGCATCTACTAAATCAATGATTCCACCACGTTTAGCAACAACAGAAACTCCAGAGTCTGAAGCTACAATACGCTCCATTCCTGTACCTACCAATGGTTTCTCAGAGCGTAGAGTTGGCACAGCCTGGCGTTGCATGTTAGAACCCATTAAAGCACGGTTCGCATCATCATGCTCTAAGAACGGGATTAGGGATGCAGCTACGGACACGATCTGCTTAGGCGAAATATCCATGTAATTAATTTTGTCTGGTGTAGTCAATGAAAACTCATTTTGATGCCTACAAGGAACTAAATCAGCAAGAATATTTCCATCATCATCAAGAGCTACACTTGATTGAGCAATAAACTGATCAACTTCTTCAATGGCAGATAAATATTCAATATCATCTGTGACACGGCCATTAACTACTTTACGACATGGTGTTTCAATAAATCCATAATCATTTGTTCTTGCATATACAGATAATGAGTTGATCAAACCAATGTTCGGACCTTCAGGAGTTTCAATAGGACAAACACGACCATAATGGGTAGTATGAACGTCACGAACCTCAAAACCAGCACGCTCTCGGGTTAAACCACCTGGGCCTAATGCAGAAACCCTACGCTTATGAGTTACTCCTGACAATGGGTTAACCTGATCCATAAACTGAGATAACTGGCTTGAACCGAAAAATTCTTTAATAGCAGCAGAGACTGGTTTCGCATTAATTAAATCTTGCGGCATTAAGTTTTCAGATTCTACCAAACTTAAACGTTCTTTGACCGCTCTTTCAACACGAACTAAACCAACTCTAAATTGGTTTTCTGTCATTTCTCCAACGCTACGTACTCTTCGGTTACCAAGATGGTCAATATCATCGACCATGCCAATACCATTTCTAATGTCAATTAATGTTTTAATGACAGACATAATGTCTTCTTTAGTCAAGGTACCTGGGCCATCATCATTTTTTCTTCCAACTCTTCGGTTGAATTTCATCCTACCAACTGCAGACAAGTCATATCGCTCATCCACAAAAAATAAATTTTTAAATAGCGCTTCGGCAGCTTCTTTAGTTGGTGGCTCACCTGGTCGCATCATGCGATAAATTTCTACAAGGGCTTCTAGCTGATTGGAAGTTGGATCAATTTTAATAGTATCTGATATATATGATCCATGATCCAAATCATTTGTATAAATCATGTCAAACTGATGAATTCCATTAGCTGCCATTGTATCTAATAGTTCGTCTGTAACTTCTTCATTTGCCTGAGCAATAATCTCACCAGTTAATGTATCAATTATATTCTTCGCTAATGTTTTACCTACTAAATAGTCACGAGGAATAATCAGATCTTTCATCTGGCCTTTTTCCATTTGCTTAATATGACGCGCAGTAATCCTTCTACCTTGCTCTACAATAAGCTCGCCAGTTTCTGGAACAAGAATATCAAACGAAGCGATCTCTCCACGTAAACGTTGAGGGATGAGATCAATATGATACTCACCATTTTTAAGGTGACAACTAGTTATTTCAAAAAATTCACTCAGGATATTTTCAGTTTCATACCCTAAAGCTCTTAATAATATGCTGACAGGTAATTTACGTCTTCTATCAATACGTACGTAAACACAATCTTTTGGATCAAATTCAAAATCTAACCAAGAACCGCGGTATGGAATAATGCGTGCTGAATATAGTAGCTTACCAGATGAGTGGGTCTTACCTTTATCATGTTCAAATATTACACCAGGTGAACGGTGTAATTGAGACACCACTACTCTTTCAGTGCCATTCACAACAAATGTACCAACATCTGTCATTAAGGGTATTTCACCCATAAATACATCTTGCTCTCTAATATCTTTAATTGGTTTCGGATCTTCGCTTGCATCTTTATCAAGAACAACAAGTCTTATTTTGACCCTTAATGGTGCAGAATAAGTTAGGCCTCTTAGCTTGCATTCACGAACATCAAATGCGGGTTCACCTAACTTGTAGCCAACATATTCTAATCTTGCATTACCAGAAAAGCTTTCAATAGGGAACACTGAAGAAAATGCCGCATGCAATCCTGTATTTAAGTGTTCGCTTAACTTGCTATCAGCTTGAAGAAAATCTCTATAAGATTTAAGTTGAATTTCAAGCAGATTTGGTATTGCCATTTTATCGGCCTGCTTACCAAAGCTTTTGCGAAATCGTTTTTTCTCAGCATGCGAATATTGAGGTTTAGCTTCTGCAACGGCCATGGTGTTTCCTCTATAAATTATTGATGACTTCAAACACGTAAACCCAGCCATGTAAACATGGCTGGGTCCTCACTAACTATTATATCTTTATTATTTAACTTCTACAGAAGCACCAGCTTCTTCAAGTTCTTTCTTCAGATTAGCAGCTTCATCTTTAGATACAGCTTCTTTAATTGTTGAAGGTGCACCTTCAACTAAATCTTTAGCTTCTTTTAAGCCAAGACCAGTTATACCACGTACTGCTTTAATCACGTTTACTTTGTTTGCTCCGAAACTTGTCATAATGACATTAAATTCGGTTTGCTCTTCGACAGCAGCGGCGGCAGCTGCAGGTGCAGCAACTGCTACAGCAGCGGCGGCAGCGGAAACATTAAATTTCTCTTCCATTGCTTCGATTAGCTCAACTACTTCCATAACTGACATGTTTGATATGGTTTCTAAAATATCGTTTTTTGACACAGCCATTACTAGCTCCTGATTTAAAAATTAATTTAATGATTAAAAGAGATTTAACCTGCTTTTTTATCTTTTACTGCTGCTAGGGTTCTCACCAACTTAGCGTGTGGCTCAGCAAGAGTTCGGACAAATTTCTCAACTGGCGCTTTCATCACATACATCAACTTAGCAATTGCTTCATCACGTGTTGGTAAGCTAGCAACAGCATCTATTTGATCTGCCCTATATACTTTTCCACCAACTGATAAAGCTTTAATTTCAAGTTTTTCAAATGTTTTTGTGAATTCTTTAAGTAGTCTTGCAGCATCACTTGGAGCTTCCAAGGATAACGCAACAAACAACGGGCCTACAAGCAAGTCGTTCAAGCACTCAAACTCAGTGTTTTTAAAAGCTCTTCTTGTTAAAGTATTTCTTATAACACGAAGATAAACACCGGATTTACGTGCTTCGCTACGTAAATGCGTCATTTGATTAACAGTTAAACCACGATAATCAGCAACTACTGCCGAAATAGCCTTTGAGGCGACCGCGGTCACTTCTTCAACAACA
>JACPOX010000070.1:0-13031 GCA_016191305.1 Legionella longbeachae
AACCTGAATTGGGTATTGGTAACTTCATAATCAAAAGTAAAAAAATCGATGCCCAAAAGGATGCGAATACCTATCTCATTAATGTTTATGAAAAATACTCTTCAATTTATTTGCAAGTTGAACCTTCTGCCTTACTCTATCAATATGGAGATGAGTTTAAAGCAATCATTAGCATGCAAAATAATGAAAATATTTATCCTCTAGATGAAATTAGCGCTTCTTTAGTGGGGCCTGGTTCCCAAGTTATTCCGCTAAAAATCGAAGAAATAGGTCATAATAAGTTTCAAGCCAGTGCTATTATGCTTTCTGAAGTAAATCCTCATGGTGAAAATTGGTACATTGAGGTAGATGCCTCTGGTAAATCTGATGAAAAAAATATCATCTCTCGTACTGGTCGGGCCGCACTTTCTTATTCAATACCTTCCGCCAGTTTAATTAATATCAAACGAGTATCTTCCAATCCCTTGATTCTTGCTGCAACTGTAGAAGTTGCCAATGCAAGTCGTTATGTATTGCAAAGTGTATTGTACCGTAGAAATGCTCGAGGCGAAGCTGTACCTGTGGAAACTGCTCAAAGTGCTCAATGGCTTAAGCCCGGAAAACATACTATCAAATTTAGTTTTGACAATTCTGCTCATTTAGCTGAAGATATGCTCTCTGTTGGTTATTTGCACTTAACCGACTATGGACAAATGAAACCGGTTTATCAATTCGATTCACCAATAAAACTCAGCCAATTGTTGGACTAATGAATGCAGTTTTTATCAACGACTTTAATGGAGGGCATAGGATGCGCTATAGCCCTCCAATTTTTATTACTTATTTGGATTTTGATAAGACAAAATCAACAAAAAAGACTCATCAAAAGACAGAATGAAAAAATTCTTGAATCCTTTATCAATCAAGTGCATCAAGTACATCTTGATATCAATGAAAAAATGGCACAAGGTCAATTGATTANNNATCATAAATTAACAGAAGGCTTTGAAAAAACTTCTTCTACTTTTATTGACGTCGTCAAACGATTAACCATTATTGATGAAGCACAAAAGAAAATCACCGAGTTATCTAGTCATGTTGTGAGTTTGCAAGATGTACTAGTGGACAAAAAAGCGCGCGGTGCTTTTGGTGAAGTACAGCTCTCTACTCTAATAAGCAATATGATTCCTGCAACACATTTTCAAATGCAATACACTCTAAGCAACCAAAAACGTGCTGACTGCATTTTATTTTTGCCTGAACCTACAGGAAATGTCGTTATAGATGCCAAATTTCCTTTGGAAACCTATCAACGACTCGTTAATATAGATGCGGGCTCAGTTGAAAAAAAATCATTACAGCAACAGTTTCGTCAAGACATTCAAAAACATATAAAAGATATATCAGAAAAATACATCATTCCCAATGAAACCACTGATGGTGCCATGATGTTCATCCCTGCTGAATCTATCTTTGCAGAAATTCATGCCAACTATCCAGATTTGATCGCCCTATCACAAAGATTAAAAGTCTGGCTGGTTTCTCCCAGCACCCTGATGGCAGTACTTACCACTGCGAAAGCTGTGCTCAAAGATGATGCCACTCGTAAACAAGTTCACATTATTCAAAAACATTTGCACGCTCTTGCAGATGATTTTCAACGATTTGAAAAACGCATGGATAAATTATCCAAGCACATCAACTTAGCGCACCAGGATGTTAGTGAAGTGAATACTTCCGCCAAAAAGATTACCTCTCGTTTTCATAAAATAGAGTCCGTAGATATTGAGCTGGATGAATTGGAGCTTGTTGAAACTGAAACATCAATGCTGTGAAAATGGCATACATCTAAAATGACACTCTCTGTAAAATCAATCACTTACAGAGTCCATCTTTAGAGAAAAAGTAGCCTGGATGGAGCGCTGCGCGCGTAATCCGGGAACCCCGCGAAGCGGTACATTATGGTTTAATGTGCCATGCTGCACATGGATTTCCTGGATTACGCGCACAGCGCTTCATCAGGTTGCCTTTGATAAAGTATGTAAATTATGTTAATTAAATAAAAAACCTGTCATCGTTGCGAACGAAATGAAGCATTCTAACGAAGCATCGCTATGAATTGCTTCGCCAGGTTCGCAAAGAGGATTTACATACCCGTAAGCACTTGTAAAAGGATGTAAATTTGTTTTTTCGAAAGCTCTTTTGTAAAGAGTTTCTAGAGTTATAAAAAGAATATAAAATCAAAATTGTAAGAGTTCACGAATACTACTCAAAATCTATTAGTAAAAAATTGTAATTCCTCCGGTAGGTACTTCATATACTTATTCACATCTTCATGATGTTTCGCAAAAAAAGCAGCCTGAGATTTAAGGCTCGGTGGTTCTTTTGTAATTCCAAGTTTACTGGCAAAAAAGTGACAAGCCTGCAGATCTGTACCACCTAAGGCATTCCCTTTATCATCTAATAAAATAATATTTTGAATCTCAGTAAAAACTGATTTCCATGCTAAACGTTGATTCATAGTCATTTGTTTCAGTTCAGTTTCACTTAAATAAACAGTTTTTATTTTGGACAATGAGTTTCTTAATTTATTGATTTCTTCAACAGACAATTTCTGTAGATCATTGAAACCCAAATTAAGTACACATACCCTGGCACTAAGTGCTGAAAAGGCCTGAGCTAATTCTAATCCATTTAGTCTGTCACCAAGATGATTCCTCTGCAAATTAAGAGAAGTCAAACTGTCAGGTAATGCTGCAAAAACTTGAGCAAGTCCTTCTCCGGTTTTTTTGAAGGCAAGATCACTCGAACTCAAATTGAGAAAAGTCAAACTTTCAGGTAGCGCTGCTAAAATTTTGACTAATTCTACTATGTGATTATAACCAAGATAATTCCAATGCAAATCAAGTGAAGTCAAGCTCTTAGGTAGAACTGTGAAGGCTTGGACTAATTCTGCTCCGCTTCTATGGCCAAAATCACTCCAGCACAAATCAAGTGAAGTCAAACTGTCGGGTAGTGCTGTAAAGACTTGAACTAATTCTGCTCCATTTTTATAGCCTAGATAATTCCAGCTCAAATCTAGTGAAGTCAGACTGTCAGGAAGTAATGTTAATGCCTGTGCTAATTCTGCTCCGTTCACGTTTGGAAAACCATTCCGTCTCAAATCAAGTGAAGTTACGCCTATAGGGATGTTTTTAAAGGCCTCAATTAATTGCGTGCCATTGAATAGATTAAGATTTCTTAATTGGTAGTGCATCAAAACTTCCGTGTGAATTATCGATACTGAATGTAATTGTCTTTTATGTCAGCATCTTTTGTGCCGATAAATATACAGACGGTGATTTATATTGTCAAACCAAAACTCCATCTTGGTTGCCACAAAAGCTTTTTGGATTTCATTTAATAAAAGAATCTATAATTTAAAGATGTAACACAGAGCATACATAAGGTATAATAGCCAATTTTTCTCTCCTATTGATTAATAAATGACCGGAAATACCTTGCTATATCGGCCAACACAGGCGAAACAAATATGGGGACAACTCCATGGAAGCAGTTTGGCTCTTGCTCTAGCTGAATATTGCCAGAAAACACCTGGAATAAAACTATTGATCGCACAAGACAGCCTCAGTGCCAATCAATTGCAAGCTGAATTGAATTTTTTCCTTAATTTATCAGGAAGAGCACAAGAATTATTAATTTTTCCTGATTGGGAAACTCTTCCCTATGATCAGTTTTCTCCTCATCAGGATATTATTTCTGAAAGACTATACGCTTTAAGCCGTATTCAGCAAGTCAGTGACGCAATTGTAATTACCTCTGCAAACACTCTCATGCATAGACTATGTCCACCTGAATTTTTGAATCAATATGCGTTGATGCTTAAAGAAGGACAAAAACTGGATTTGGATGCTTTTCGCAAACAATTACAACAATCAGGTTATCATTGTGTCAATAAAGTCCTTGAACATGGTGAATTTGCCTTACGTGGTTCTATAATTGACGTCTATCCGATGGGCTCTGGCCTACCTTTTCGTATAGAACTCTTTGATGATGAAATTGAAAGTCTAAGAGAATTTGATACCGAAACCCAACGTACTATAGAAAAAATAAAAGAAATTAATGTATTACCTGCACGTGAATTTCCTCTTAATGAACAAAGTCAGATGCTCTTTCGTCGAACCTTCAGAGAGCAGTTCGCAGTCAATCCAAGTCAATGTCCTATTTATGAAGCAATCAGTGAAGGACAATATCCTGCAGGAATCGAATATTATTTACCTCTGTTTTTTGAAAAAACCGTCACTTTTTTCGATTATCTCCCTGAAGATGCTAAAATTTGTTTGATTGAAAATATTCAAGATAATGCGGAACAATTCTGGAAAGAATTGAACGAGCGTTTTGAACAAAGACGTTATGATCTTAGTAGACCAATTTTGTCACCCTCACTTTGCTTCATTAATCCTACTGAATTATTAACCAAAGCCAATAGCTATGAACAGCTGCGTTTGTCCCATAGTGCATCCGATAAGAAAGGAGCCGTAGTCAATTTTGATATCGAACCAGGTCCACAATTACCTATCGATAGAAAAACACAAGAGCCTTTAACTCAATTACGTGAGTATTGTACTGATACTTCTCGCAGATATTTACTTGTGGTTGAAAGTGCTGGTCGGCGTGAAGTTTTACTTGATCTGCTAAAACCAAGTGGCATCACAGCAAAGATACAATCGTCTTGGCATGACTTTCTTTTGGATAGAGCACCGATTAATATCACTACTGGAGACCTCAATTATGGCTGCGAAATAAAACAGAGTCATATAGTCATCATTGTTGAGTCTCAATTATTTGGTGAACAAAGTACGCCACAAAGACGTAGTTCACAAAAAGTTGTTGATCCTGACCTAATTATTCGTGATATGGCAGAGCTACGCTTAGGTGCACCAGTGGTTCATCTTCAGTTTGGCGTAGGACGTTATCAAGGCTTACAACATATTGAATCCAATGGTATTTCAAGTGAGTTTTTAGTATTAACTTATGCAGGTGAAGATAAAATTTATGTGCCAGTTACTTCCTTGCACATGATAAGCCGTTATACTGGAGTTGACAGTGATCATGCTCCTTTACATAAACTTGGTACTGATCATTGGCAAAAAGAAAAGAAAAAAGCTGCTGAAAAAATTCATGATGTAGCCATTGAGTTACTTGATCTCTACGCGAAAAGAGAAGCTCAACCTGGACATCAATATGAATTAAACCACAGCGAATATATTAAATTTGCCAGTGCCTTCCCATTTACAGAAACAGTGGATCAATTACAAGCAATTGAGCAAATCATAAAAGATATGCAATCCCCTAGACCAATGGATCGCCTCATTTGTGGTGATGTAGGTTTTGGAAAGACTGAAGTAGCAATGCGTGCTGCTTTTGTCGCTGTGCAAAACGACAAGCAAGTCTGTGTTCTGGTGCCTACAACACTTTTAGCAGGACAACACTTTGAATCATTCAGAGATCGATTTGCTGATTTTCCTATTAATATTGAGTTACTTTCACGTTTTCGCTCGAATAAAGAAAGTGAAGCTGTTCTTGCTGGATTAAAATCAGGCAAAATTGATATTGTTATAGGAACACACAAATTATTCCAAAGCAATATCGCCTTTAAAAACCTTGGGCTTCTCATCATTGATGAAGAACATCGTTTTGGAGTAAAACAAAAAGAACACATCAAAGCATTACGTACTCATGTTGATATTCTATCGATGACCGCCACCCCTATTCCGAGAACATTGAACATGGCTATGGCAGGAATCAGAGATATTTCCTTGATTACCACCCCCCCAGCTAAACGACTTGCAATCAAAACATTCTGGCAAGAAAAAAAAGAACCCGTAGTTCGTGAAGCCATTTTGCGGGAAATATTAAGAGGTGGACAAGTTTTTTTCCTGCATAACAATGTAGAAACCATAGACCGAATTTGTCAGGATCTACAAACTTTAGTGCCAGAGGCGAAAATTCGTAATGCTCATGGACAAATGCGTGAGCGCGAGTTAGAACGCGTGATGTCTGATTTTTATCATCATCGGTTTAATGTTTTAGTGTGTACTACTATTATTGAAACCGGCATCGATATTCCAACAGCAAATACTATTATTATTGACAGAGCTGATAAATTTGGTTTGGCGCAACTGCACCAATTACGCGGACGTGTGGGCCGCTCTCATCACCAGGCATATGCCTACTTACTTACTCCAGATGAAAAATTATTGACTACTGATGCAGTCAAACGTTTAGAGGCTATTGTCTCATTAGAAGATTTAGGCGCAGGATTTACCCTGGCGACACACGATCTAGAAATTCGTGGTGCAGGTGAACTATTAGGTGATGAACAAAGCGGAAATATGCATGCTATAGGATTTAATTTATTTATGGAAATGCTCGACAGAGCGGTCAATGACTTAAAAGCCGGAAAAACTCCAGAATTATCTGCACCAATGTACCAAGGACCAGAAATTGATTTACGAATTAGCGCCATTATTCCAGAGGATTATATTGCTGATATCCATAATAGGCTTATTATGTATAAACGAATTGCAAATGCAAAAAATCAACAACAATTACACGATTTGCAAATTGAGCTCATTGACAGATTTGGTTTATTGCCACAACCAGTCAAACATCTATTATTAATTACTGAATTAAAATTAAAAGCTGAAAAGATGGGCATTCAAAAAATCTCTGCTGGCGCACAACAAGGTAAGTTGGATTTTAGCGAAAAACCTTCAATTGATCCTGGAGCATTGATTCACTTAATTCAAGTACACGCCAAAAGATACCAAATGGATGGACCTCAACGCTTACGCTTTACTTTAGATAGCACTTCTGCTGAAGAACGGATATTTGAGATTAGTTCTTTGCTGAACAAACTAACTGGACAAAAATAAATCATTAGGAGAGATGCAAAAAAAGGTGGTTTATGTAGGTTTGGGCTAGGAGCCCAACCTTCAGGGATCGACACTTATTTTTTTCGAATAAAAAAGTTAGTTTAAAGAGTTTTTTATGTATTACGAGGAATGAGTTGCCTATAGATCTTGATGCGTATTATGAATGTTTTTCGACGACAATCTCACATAAGGCACATCAAGATGCAGGTCCTTGCAGTGATATATTCACTAGACCTTTCTCCCACTCTCGCTGGAAATAGCGAGTTGGGAGTGGCTGGCATGTTATCTCTACAAATCAGAAAAATTATTAGGAAAGAAATTATTAGTAGTGGAATTAGTAAATTCTGTTGGAATTGTATTTTCCTCATGGCCCTTCTTCTCATTCGAATTACTTGATGTTTGATTATAATAGAATGATGATCGACATGTTACTAATGAAAAAACCTGTTGGGGTAAAAGATTCGATTCGTCATTGAATGTTTCAAATGTTTCTTCTTGGTTAAGTTCTGGAATAGAACTGTCAATTAGATGATTGTTACTTTTAGTATTCGTGGCACACCCTTTAAAAAACAAATTGCAAGACTCGATAAGTGTTTCTGTACGGGCTTCTTTTTTGTTTAAAAAAGAAAACGAATTTTCATGTTCTGAATCGCTGTCGCTTGCACACATATCATCGATCATTAAGGTCTTTTCCCCTTCATGACATTTATTTGTATTTATATTATATACACTAGGGAAACTTATGCCATGCGTACCTCGATAAGAAATTTCTATATCTGAACTAGATAAAACTTCATGGCAAGCTTGACAACATAATTTAGAAATTCCAATATTCACAGACTCTGTTAATTCTATTGTTTTCAAATAAGCTAGAATGGCTTGTTCTGCATGGATATTACCTTCTTTTATTAATGATGAAGGAGTGATAACGATAAATTCAGGATTGGTTAAACATGATAATTCAGCAGAATTTAATTCCCCTTCTTTTCCATTACTTAATATGCCCAATAAATAATCGTGACCTATTTTTAGTAAAGCATTTTGTAAATGTGTAATAGAAGACGATCTTTTTTCTTTTTTCTTTTGAGGTAAAATATTCCCAACACCTAATTCTTGACTAGCTAGCATTTTAGCAATTTTTAATGCAAAGCTCTCATCAACATATTCATGTTTTTTAATAGTTAATAAAAAGTATTGAACAATATCAATTTTCTGAGTGAGACCTTTAGTTAATGTTTTTTCATTAATTTTTTTAGGACTATTTGATGCAATAATAATGGATCCTTGGACTAAAGCAACTGCTATACATGGAACATACTCATCTCTAATAGATAAAATGCGAGATATGCTATCTAATAAGCGTTGTTTTTTTGATTGGTCATTGTAATTTTTTAAAGGTAGTTTATTAATAATAATAAAGTTATTATCTTCGAGGATTTTATCAACCATTTTTTTTAAATAGTCTTTTTTGTCATTATTATCTTTTACCTTCTCCTCTAAATGAGTCATTACTTCCTTATTAATTAATTGTGAAATCAGCTTCTCAATTTTCTCATCTTCTATACCTTTAGTAATAATATATTGGGCAATTCGTCCTGCAATATTACCGGAGAAATTAAATTTAATTTTTTCTTCTTGAGCTAAGTTATTAACTTGCTTTAAAATAAGCAATTTAATAGTTTTATTATTCATCTTTCTCACCCTAATCTTGGCTATTGCTATTCTTCTAAAGCAAATAATAATTATAAATTCTTAAGAATTTATTAAGGAATGCTCAAATATATTAAAAATACTTTGCACAGGACAAAAATCAGGAGATGAGCTCCTCTTGAGGACAAGCATTAAAAAATATGTCTAATGTTTTTCTAACTAGAGTGTCTAAATCCGTTAAACACATCAACCAAATAGGGTTTTGGTTTTGAGCATGTAAATACTCGGCATATTTATCGACTCAACGTATTTTTCTTAATTGCAATGCTAGCTGCATTTCTTGTTGGGTGATTGGCTGGTTCGCCGAAAAAAGAGGGTAAAAGACAGAATAAAAACTATTGTTATTCAAACAGTTATATAAAATTTTCCTTGTGAGGTATAAAAATAAGTGTCGATACCTCAGAGCCCAACCTACAAATCCTTGACGAATCTCAGTGCCACTGGGTCGTCCTAACAGCTCCACTCCACTCGATAATATAGTTAGCTGGTTCCCCCAACTGTCAATGCATCTATTTTTAAAGTAGGCTGACCTACTCCAACAGGGACAGATTGACCGTCTTTCCCACAAACCCCAATTCCTCGATCTAGAGCCAAATCATTACCCACCATACTGATTTTCTTCATCACATCAGGGCCATTACCAATTAAAGTAGCCCCTTTAACTGGTGCAGTGATTTTCCCATTTTCAATAAGATATGCCTCACTGGCAGAAAATACAAATTGTCCGGAGGTGATATCTACTTGACCACCACCAAAATTAACAGCGTATAAACCACGTTGAACGGAACGAATTATTTCCTCGGGATCGTGTTGTCCAGCTAACATATATGTATTTGTCATTCTGGGCATAGGCACATGTGCATAAGACTCACGTCTGCAATTACCGGTTGACTGCATGCCCATTAATTTGGCATTGAGCTTGTCTTGCATGTAATTCACTAAAATGCCATTATCAATTAAAGTAGTGCACTGGGAAGCAGTCCCCTCATCATCAATAGTAAGAGAACCTCGCCTGTCTTTTAAAGTACCATCATCAACAACAGTAACCCCCAATGCCGCGACTTGTTGACCAATACGACCAGAAAATGTAGATAATCCCTTACGATTAAAATCACCTTCTAAACCATGGCCTACAGCTTCATGCAATAATACACCCGGCCATCCTGGACCAAGTACCACAGGCATAGTTCCTGCTGGCGCAGGTTTAGCTTCTAAATTAATTAAGGCTTCACGTACGGCCTCACGTGCGTAACTTAAAGCATTATCCTTTTCGGTAAAATATGAATAAGCTACTCGCCCACCGCCACCAGAACGTGCGGATTCTCGTTTTCCATTTTTATCTTCTACAATGACGCTCACATTGATGCTAACTAATGGTCTTACATCAGCGATCATCTGCCCATGCATACCTGCAACCATTACGACTTCATAACAACCGCTTAATGAAGCATTAACCTGAATGACTCGTGGATCGATGCGCCGTGCCTCTTTGTCAATCGCTTCTAATAATGCAATTTTTTCCTGTTTGCTCATACCCTCAATTGGATTTAAACCCTGATAACGACTTACAGGAGCACTTTTAACATGAATAGACTGGACTGCTTTTGAGCCAGCAAGTGCAATAGAGCGTGCGGCATCTGCGGCTCGAAGCATAGAAGGCAGTAAAATGTCATCACAATAAGCAAAACCAGTTTTGTCCCCGCTGACTGCACGAATACCAACACCTCTATCCAAAGAAAAACTCCCGCTTTTCACTACAGAATCTTCCAGGTACCAAGATTCGTAACTACAGCTTTGAAAATAAAGATCTGCATCGTCAATATGATGACTCAACATGCTTTTAAATAATTTATCTATACCTTTTTCATCGAGTGCAGCAGGAGCCAGTAAAATTTTTTTTGCTACATTAAGTGCTTCTGTCATTTAATTACCTTTAAAAAATGTATTCATTCTACTTTTAAGTTTAATACATGATGTTGCAAACAGGGAAAATTTCTGCGCAATTCCTCTTGTTCTTGTAAATCAATATTCACTGTTACAACTCCTTTACCTGCTTCCATTTGCGAAAGAATTTTACCCCAGGGGTTAACTATCATACTATGGCCATAAGTAGACCGTCCATTGTCATGCAGCCCCCCCTGATTTGCAGCCAAAACATAACACAAATTTTCTATTGCTCTTGATCGTAATAAAACCTCCCAATGAGCAATCCCTGTTTGGCTGGTAAATGCAGAAGGCACTGTAAACAATTGCGCACCTTGTAACATTAAGAGTTGATAAAGTTCAGGGAAGCGTAAATCATAACAAACGGTTAAGCCTATTTTTCCAACAGGTGTATCTACCAGTGCAAGTTCATGCCCAGGTTCAATAAACATTGATTCCTGATAGGCTTCATTTGGAGAAACATTGACATCAAATAAATGAATTTTGTCATAACGCGCTACAGACTTGCCTTCTGCATCATACACTAAACAACTGGCGCGAACTTTGCTACCCATTCCTTTAAGAGGAATGGTTCCAGCAATCACCCACATACTAAATTTCTTGGCTAAGTGACTGATTTTTTGTTGTATTGGTCCTTCACCATAAACCTCTCCAATCTGAAGTTTATCCTTTTCATTAAGACCCATAAAAGCAAAATTTTCAGGCAATACTACAAGTTCAGCATCCTCAGCACGTGCTTGCTGCATTAATTTTTCTAAGTGCTGTAAGTTATCAGCTACATTTGCTGACGAAACCATTTGTATTAATGCTACACGTCCCATACTGAAGTCCTAATTTATGGCCACAAAACTGTTATTTTCTGATTCCAGAATTGATGTATGATACTATACAGTGGGATAGAACCACAAAACAAAAAATAAACCATATTTACTTGAAATATAGGAAAAGTACCCATAAATATGCTAGACTTAACTATAAATATAGAGGAGATCAAAGCAATGAATCGAAATAATGTTACACTACTTACGCAGCGTAATGAATCTGTGCTCTCAAGTAATAAAGTATTGCGTAATACTTATCTTTTACTAAGCCTAACATTTTTATTTAGTGCGTTTACTGCATACTTTTCTCTTGCCAGTGGCGCTCGACCTATGAATCCTTTTCTGATGATAGTCGGTGTGTATGGTCTAATGTTTTTAACTCAAGCATTAAGGAACAGTGTCTGGGGTTTGGTTAGCGTTTTTGCTTTTACTGGTTTTCTTGGCTATACGTTAGGACCCATACTAAATTTCTATATCCACAATTTTACTAATGGTCCACAACTCATTGCGACTGCTCTAGGCGGCACTGGTATGATTTTCTTTGCTTTATCAGCTTATGCTTTGACAACTAGAAAAGATTTTAGCTTCCTTGGTGGTTTTCTTTTTGTTGGTGTCATGGTAGCTGTATTAGCGATGATAGCTGGAATTTTCCTTCAAATACCCGCATTACAACTAGCTATTTCTGCAGCCTTTATTCTAATTTCTTCTGGATTGATTCTACTACAAACCAGCGCAATTATTCATGAAGGTGAAACAAATTACATTTCAGCTACAGTAGGTCTTTTTGTATCGATTTACAATTTGTTTGTTAGCCTGCTTAATATATTAAGTGCATTTTCAGGTCGCGACTAATTATCAGTCTCCTCTACCTGAATCCCGGTGATTTTAGCCGGGATTTTTTTTGTCTATATATTGCCCCAAGTATGAAGGTATATAAGTCTAGGTTGTATATAGAACACTCAAATGCTCAACATGTTTACAATGCGCCAGTAAATTGCAATAATGCCTATTTTTATTAAGAGAGATAGGCATGTTTGATTTTTTCAAATTTAGAAATAACCATCGCGGAATGATAAAAACTGGAACTCAAGGTGCTCTTATTTCAGCTACTTTTTATATAAGTCAAATTATAGACCTTCAAGAAAGTCCCGTTAAAGCCATAGGATCGCTCGCAGGTTTATTAGCTCTTCAGTTATATGTTAGCTCTTGGCCATCTACTTCTGATGTAATTTATAAAGAAGCTCAACCAGGAACAGAAGGGAAAGAGAATGGTTTTTACTTAATTGAGGATAATTCTCCAAAATTTTAAATAATTAACGTGGTTCTGGATAAGAAACACCTTAGATCTTGCTATGCGATCCGATGATTTTTCCCTGACAATTGATTAAATTTCTGACAACAAGGTGTTGATTTTTGTATAATTCGCACCAATAAAAATCTTGCTGGGTAAATAAATGCGTAAAAAGAATGAAAGAAATCATGAGAGGGATAACATTAAAGAATTCACTTTCCACTCTATAGATTTGGAAGGCAACAAGAAATTAAAGAAGATTCCTGGAGGTTTAAAGCATGTGCTCGTTTTCGGAGCAGCAAGACAAGGAAAGAGTTCGATAATCCAACAACTTCTTGGAAAGGATGC
>JACPOX010000070.1:13047-14064 GCA_016191305.1 Legionella longbeachae
GGATGCACTTTCCAACCTGAACCTTTTTGGAACAGAGAATACTGTTTCTGGGATACTGTAGGTCTTGGCGAGGGTGAGCAAGGAACGGTCAAGCATAAAGATGCAGTGGAGATGTTGAAAAATCTCTTAGTGAGTACCCAAGGATTTCATGCTTGTATCTTTGTCAGTGGATGGAGTGGAGTTGGACAGAAACTCACTATCGAAAACCACCAGTTGTTCTATGATACAATATTAGAAAAGAAGATTCCTCTTCTCTTCTGTATCACTGGCAAAAAATTGAGTGAAGATATGAGTGGAGATTATTTCGCTTCATGGCTTAAGGAACAAAAGATTCCCTTTCATACTGACAGAAATCTTGTGGTGTTTTCTTCCTCTTTGGACACTATTTCTCAGAGACTACAAAAAAAACATAAAACGGCAAATAACAAAAGTAAGAAAGATATTCTGGAATTTCTAAGTGAGATACCTGATCGCGCTTACATCCCATATAGTGCAAAGCAAATAATTAAAGCAAAACTTATTAGGTATATTGAAAGATTCGACGAGGATTTCGGCAAAAACAATCCTAATCTAGAACCGTACGAAATGAATAATTTAAATACAATTAAATGGGGATTTCATTTCAAGCCAAGAGCCGTTTAGCAAATATTAATCTTGCAGTAAAATTAATCAAAGAATTGGATGATCCAAACAACACGCTTGCAGATGTATTTCAGAGTAAAAAATATTTGAAAGTGTTACGCGGTGAAGGCGGTATGTTTGGTAAAGATACAATTCGTGGTGGCCTGAATGCGATTGATGAGATTAATGAGATTTTTAAAGACGTTGAAGAGAAAACAGAGAAATTACTATATCTTGAAGAGGAAACAAACTCTGATTTAAAATTTCTATAGCGGACATCACCTTGCAAACGCTTCTAACTCGCTCCGTTCGCCTGAGTCGCATTAGCGACGACTCGAAGGGTTTGGCACAGTGCTTAGCTTCGAGACGGGCTAAAGCCCTCCTCAGGCCGAACGG
>JACPOX010000071.1 GCA_016191305.1 Legionella longbeachae
AACATTTTGATTGTCTATGACTTTTAAAAAAAAATTTACAGATGAGTTTCTTTTATTATTAGTAACGGTACAGATTTTTTTTTCGTGATTTATACCGAGATTATTTTTTTTACAAGATAACTCTGAAGGCAAAACATAAATCTTTTGATTATCAATTTTTTCATTCGCTATAGATAATCCAATGTCATGATCATTCACTTCAGTATTATTAAGAGACTGCTCTAATGCGGTTGCACTACTGTTTGATAAAATTAAATGAAAATCATTAATTTTTATACTTCTATTATTGTCTGGAAGTTCAGGGTTATATTTTATTCTTGGAGTATTGGCTGGGGGTATCATGTTACTAGTTAATAACAGCCACAGAAAAAATACTGTCGATCCTATAGGAATATTTTGCTCATTAAAAGTATAACTGGGTTTCAAGTATTTGGATTGTCTTCCTTGATTGTTTTGCCTGTAATATTTTAATGTTTCTGGTTTATATTTCCCAGTAGGATCTTTAGCATAAAATTTATGATACATACAATGATTTGCATTAATAATGGCTGTCATTCATCATAATAGTTTTTCTTACGTACCGCTATAATTAAGTAAGTGTATGATCTTTATGATCCTTAATAAAGAACGCTAAAATAGTAACTAGCAACAATGAAAGAGGGAGTATAGATAAAGCAACCTGATAATCAACAACTGTATAAATATGCTCTCCACCTATAATCCCACTGTCGCCAAAAGTATCTAATAATTTACCTACCAATGGCTGAAAAATAACTCCAGCAAAACTTATTATCATATTAGTAGCTGCAAATACAGTACCCGATAGTTGGGCGCCACTGCATTCTTTAGCCATAGTAAATACAATAATTTCTGTAGCGCTAAATACCCCATAAAAAAACAATAAAATATTTAAACTTAGATAGGATAAACCAGGACAGTATAAAACCAAACTAATACAAGTCAAAGCCAAAATAGCCCCTAAAACAAGCGGCAACAAACGTCTTCCGGTTCGGTCAGATAAATAACCTGCAATAGGAGCTCCGACTGCCCAGCCCAAAAATACGGCGGAGACAGTCTTAGCTGCTTCAACTTTAGTTAAATGGTGCGCTTGTTCTAAATATGTTTTTCCCCACAATTCACCAAATACAGACAAGGATGTATACAAGCAAGCGCCCACAAAACCAATAACCCAAACTTCTGGAGACTTTAATACTTTAAGGACATTTTGAAAAAATTCCGGCAAAGGATGCTTATTCGACTGATGCCCTGCAGGCCCATCTCGAACTACAAGAAACATC
>JACPOX010000005.1:0-7295 GCA_016191305.1 Legionella longbeachae
GACCCCGCGGTCTTCGCCGCGGGGGTTCGGGAAGTGCGGAAATTCGCTAAAGTCGAGTCAAATAAATCTCCTAAAATATTTCGAAAGAGTCATTTTTAGAATAAACTGCGGGTATTAAGCTCAATACAAGGGGCAAGGATTAACAAAATGTTATCTCACAATAGTTTATTTAAGAAGAAGCCTGATAAAAAACAGATTGAACGAGCTCAAGACTTTATCATAAAATAAAAATTCTATCTAAGGACAAGTATAAATCTGTTTCAGAACAACAAGTTCAAGACTTTATTAAACAAATAGAAAGTGAACGTCCTGATCTTAAACAAGTTGAACAATTTATTAAAAAATATAAATGGATGCTCGATCCAAATCATTGCCTTAATGATCCCCATATCTTATATCGCGCATGTAGTGCCACTTAATTAAACTATTAATAAAATATGGTAGCCTGTAAAAATCCAAACACACATGCTGCAGTCATTAGGGCATTAATCAATAAGGGAGCAGTCCTACAAGAAAAAATGATGACAATCTATCTCCACTTGATTTTATCCAAAACGCAAATTCTAATTATTTAATACTATTTTTTCTTCTTGTATAACTCCTCGTTCCAGAGGAATATTTTTATATTTATCGATCAAGCCTTCGATAAAGGTATAAGTGGTTGCATTAGATAATTGAAAAAGATTAAGGGACTTCTTCAAAATTTTACTACCGCTACCTTTTAAAAAACATTCCATAAACTGACCTATCGTTTTAGCCTCTGGGTATAAATCTATGTTTTTTCCTGAAGAAACATCTTGTAAACAAGAGATAAGATCATTTAGGACTTTAATTTTATGTTCAGAAGTCCGTATATGCCATTTATGTTTAAAACGATCGAGATAAGATTGAATTTTTTTGCATACTTTTTCTGTTGTTAAAGGGGGATCTCCTTTTATAAGACGACGCGCTATTCGTTTATTGACTTTCTCACTTTCCAGTAAAGATAAATGACCCTCACCCAAGTATAAATCAAAATTATGAGATAATTCAGGAATAAAAGTATTTTGATATGGAACAACATAATCATTTTCTGCCCCATAAAAATAATGATTATTATTTGTTCTTAGAATTTTTTTAGAAAGTTTTTTGAGAAATTGGCTATCGGGTCTCATTTGTTTTACCGAACCCTTACAGGGCAAACATTTAGCTTTTTTAGTCCCTTTAATAGGTCCAGCTAAGCCATGAACACTATTGACAGTAACACCTCTTTCTTGAGCATATTTTACATTGTAATATTCACCAACCAGAAGGCCTCGAGAGTGCGTTAATATATCAATATTTTTATGGCCGAATTTATCGACTTTATCGGCAAATTGTTTGGAAAATTCTTTTATATCAGTACCACAAAAGCGTTTTTTAAAAGCGACAAGTATGATGCAGGAAACGTTGTCTGATAGTTGAGGTACAAGTGATTTGGCAACCCTTTGGAATGCATTTGCACGATCAGCTGTTCCATGAATACAATAAACGACACGTTCTTGGATATTAGGATTATCGGATTTTTTATAATTAGGATTGTGATAAATAATATCGCCATCTTCTGTAACTGTGATATTTTTTTTAATATTTTCTTTTTCAGTAAATAAAAAATATCCTGTGTGTTTCCCTGCGCCAGTAAAGTAAGCAAAGGGTTTATGAGGTTTTTTTTTAATCAAAGGTTGGTCTTCTCTAAGCTCAAATGTTTCCATCATGATTGGGTACTCCTGTTATTGAAAGCATTAAGAGTTTCACTCTGAAAGTCTCTATCACTTCATGTTCAGATATTTTCTAATTTTTTATTACACCTTTTCCTTGAGCAAACTGTAAGTTATGAGATTATATTTAAAATTTTGTTTATACAAGAAAGCAAACCGGATTTCTTTGAGTTGCAAGGCGTCAATACCAAAAAAAATGTTTTATATGTAACAACAGTTAATAATGCCTTAATTTTCATCATCTAAAATGACATTATATTGCTGTATTGGTGTCATTCATGGAAACTTACGAACATAAAGAGGCTGGGGATAACATTGGTATTGAAACCAGAGATAATCCTTATCTACCAAGAACCGTAGAAGAGAAAGAACAGAATCTATTGAAAAATGCCAATAAATTCAAGGTGCGTATGATGCAGGACCTTGATGGCGTACCCATGCCGCTTAATTTGTGGCTGTCACCTGGTGATATAGTTGCTCTTGCTGGAGACTATTATACCAAAGCAGGTTGGGGGCTGGCTCTAAAAACACCTGGACCAGACTGTAATCCCAATGAAGCATGTGAACAACTACTTAGTATTCCTATTGAAGAATCAGAAACCAAAGCGTTCCAAGAAGCTTATGCAGATTTGGCTAATCCGTCTGTAAAAGAATCCGATATTAAACGCATTTATTATATCGAAGATCATTTACCCAACCTGTTGCAACAAGTTGCTTATGCTTGGACCGTCAAAGATTATGGTAAAAAACTAATCAATAATGAAGCGCATTTTGACCCCTGGTCATTACGCGCTTACATGGTTGGACACAAAAGTGCACTAAATGCAGCTGAATTGGCTCGTGCCTGTCGTATCTTGTCCGGAGAAAAGATCCAAGGCAACCAATCCATTTCTCAACATGTGTCGGACGATCTGCAAAAAATTAAGGAACGTATCGATAAAGACCGTATCAAATATGGTTTTTCTAATAAATCAACTGACACCCAGATATTTGAGGAACTAGCGAATCGCTATCATGCCAAAGCAGTTGCTGAAGAGCTATTTATTATGCATTTTTACTCCGACCACTTTGCCGGAGGTCATTTGAGTAGGATTGGAATGCTGCGCAAAAGCCTTCCCGAGCAGTTTGGTACCTGGGGAAGCATTTTAATTAATAATATGCATAATGAAGATAATACTCGCAGTGTGGAGGCCATCAATCAGTATCAAGCAAAAATACCAGGCAGTACCTTTCAGATGATTAAGGAACTATTTAATGCCTATGGTGATGACAGCTACAACCTATCCAAAAACGATAGAAATGCAAACATGCTGGTCAATGGCATGACAGCATCTTTAAGTGATATTTATCAGTTGATTGAAACTGGTGAGCAACCTACCCCTGAAAATTATGGAGGCATGAGTTTTCTGGCTTCAATCGACTATGGTAAACGACAAACACAGCCTTTGCTCGTACAGGGCCCTAAGGGGGAAACTTGGTTCCGTTCTGATGTGAAAAATATCAAAATCTTATCATCAAATGAATATCAGGAAATGCTAAAAAATCCTAAAGATCATGGTTATGAAAAACTAACAACATTCAAAGCATTCCAGCTGGTCATCAAGTTAAGACTGCTTAGTTTTTATTTTAACCCTGAAGTTGAAGTACTAAGTGAAAAGCGAAGAAACAAAATTGAACTTGATGAAGAAAGCTACAGACCAAAAACTGTTCTTAAAGAAACATCAACTGAAACCTATCAGCCTAAGAACAACCCAAGTCCTGAAATGCTTCAAAAACCAACTATTTCAGAAAATACTAAACAAGATGAACCAGAAGCTGAAAAATTAGAAACTAGTGCAATCAAGATAAGTATATGATCGGGACTAAGCTTAGATCTAAGGTGCTTCTTATCCAGAACTCACCTTAACTAACACTCTAGAATATCAATTTTTTTTTCAATCGAATAAGGTAATCAACTGCCTGAAATGCTGACTGGTATGCTGAAAGACAAGGATCCTGACTATTAATTTTAGTCGCTAATTCTTCTAGATTAGCCCCAGAAATAATGCCATTACCTACAGCTATATTGTTTAATGAAAAATAAGTAAAGCATTCTTTGATATGAGACATAATATAGTCATAGTGGTCCATATTTGTTTTTATTACTAATCCTAATGCAATATACCCATCAAATGGGTTTTCACGCTGATAAGTGTTAATCACAAATGGAATTTCATAAGTTCCAGCCTCTACTAATTCAATTTGATAATCATGATGAGACTTTTTAACAATTTGCACACATTTTTCAAGTTGTTCTGAGGCTAATTTTTTGTGTATGTTCGAAGAGACAATCAATATTTTAGTCATAAATTCATCTGTCAGATCTTAAAATTTTTGTTTTAATCGCATTAAATAATCAATTGCCCTGACCGCTTCCTCGACCCTCTCATGATTCTCAACTCGCTTTATCATCACATCCATACTAGGGGCGGAAATAATACCATTACCAATAAATAAACCATCCATTGCAAATTTTATAAAGCATTCTTTAACATGTTCCCAAATAAATTCATAATGATCGGTGCTTCCTTTGAGCAGTAAACCAAGTGGTAAATAACCATCATAAGGATTATTGTGATGATAATATTGTATTACAGCTGGGATTTCATAAGTACCTGCTTCAACAGTTTCCACTGTATATTCATATTCTGAGGTATTTAATAGTTGTAAGCAGCTATCTAATTGTTGTTTTGCCAGATCTTTGTAATAATTTGACCAAACAACGAGTATTTTATTTTTTGACACGTTATTACCTCTAAAATTTATTTGTTATAAAGCAATGATTCGTGAATGAATAATAGGCATTTTGTTTTTTTTATATTAACAGTTTTTTTACTGCTAATAAATCAAGATATGCATTTTTCTTATCGATCGGGTTGCGCAAAAGATACGCCGGGTGATAACTTATCATGCATGGAATATCATTGTAGCTGTGCAAAGTATTGCGCATTTGATTCAGAGGCAGTTTTTTGTTAAGTAAAAATTGACCCGCAAATCGCCCTAAGGCAAGAAGCAAATGAGGTTTAACTAACTCGATTTGGCGCGCAAGATAAGAACTGCATTGAGCAATTTCATCTAATTGAGGATCTCGATTATTAGGTGGTCTGCATTTTAAAACATTGGCAATATAGACATCTTCTTCTCTCATCTCAATACTTCGCAGCATTTGATTTAATAAACCACCGGCCTTTCCCACAAAAGGCATTCCCTGCTGATCCTCATAAAAACCAGGGGCTTCACCAATAATCATCAACTTAGCTTGCGCATTTCCACGAAAAAAAACAGTTTGCGTACGTGTCTTGTGTAGAAGACATCGTGTACATGCAGCCACTTCTTGAGCTAATCCAGATAAATCATTCTCAGAAGAACGCTCAGATTGGCGAAGAACCCAGAGATCTATTCCCATAGCCTGTAAATAATAACGACTTAATGCGTCTGACATAAAGATTTATCTCGAAATAAAAACGCTGCTGAAACAAACGATATAAAACACTCATTCTACCCGAAGAAACTGGATTTTTGCTATTGTTTTTAAAAAACATAAAAAATGAAATGCTTCCATATAATATGCATTTACGTTACATTATGCTTACTTATAGGTCATTTAAGCAATTTATGTCTCATTTTTTTATAAACCCTACCAATATTGCTAATAATGCATGGATATGGGATCACCTAGAAAAGCAACGACAAAATGGGCAATATATTTGGAAACCAGATACCCAATTCAATTATAATGGACACACATTTCATTTAAAACAGACTATTTTTGCCAGAAAAAGAGATAATCCTCAGCGTGGTTACGCTTACGAAATGATATCAAACGAATATCTTGGTCGTGGTGCCTATGGGTCAGTAAATCGTATCTCTTGTACGTTAAGTCTAGGTAAAACTGGAATCTTCCAAGCCAAAGACAAACACCGAGTTGTAAAAACACAAGATTCTTATGATGCCGAACAAGAGTATCAAGTAGCTCTTTATGCCAAACATTTGCATGTTAAAAATCCTACTCATGACATGATGGTTATGAAAGAAATGAATGGCCGAACTCTATATAATTTGCTTAAGACTCACGGCTTCTCTCGTAAAGAGGGATTAGAGTTGATTAAAGCCTTACTAATTAAAGTAAAAGAACAGCTTATTGATAAAAAACTTGCTCATAATGATCTTCATGAAGGTAATATTTTAGTAGATCTTGATCCTCAATCTCAAACAAACAAGTTTAAAATAAATATTATTGACTTTGGTTTGGCAAGATATCTTCCCAAAATGAATTTAAATAAGAATAGTGATGATCTTTATTTCGTTGTTCGACTTATATATAAGATATGGTCTAACTTGGATAATTTGCCAGAAGGTATTCTCCAACTATTGAAGCTTAGGCATATGGATTTTTTATCAATTAATAATTTCATCCAAATTGCTAATAGCATAGTATTGGCGCCGACTCCCGAAGCTCAACAACCATTAGATTTAATGCTTGCTTATCTTAAAGAACTAACCCATACACATAATGATTTAAAAGAAACATTACGAACTCACTTATTAGAATCACTCAAAAACTCTAGCGCCACAAATTTAAACCCTATAAAACAAGCTGTGCTAGAATGCAAAAAAACATTAGCCAAATATGACATTGATTTATGCAGCTTTCCTTATGTCGTATTTGATGATAATGCCAAAAAACAACATGTATTTAACAAAATTTTTTCTTATTTCAAAAAGTTAGAGAATAAAGGAAAGACGCTATTGAATACTCCTTACAAAAAAGAAGGTGAGCAGCTTTGTCTTCTAGTAGAAACATTAAGACAAAATACCTTTAATGCTGCATACATGCCAGAAGAGCAACAAAAAAAGGCCTTAACTGAATGCAGTGAATGTTGCAAAAAACTCCTTCAAGACAATCAAAATTTGCTCGATATTCATATGGATTCTAATTATATTTTCGCTGAAATAGGAGTTATTTTTGCCTCGCTCATCGTACTCTATCCTATTGTTGCAGGTATTCATTATCTTGCAACGAGAAGATTTAGCTTCTTTAGTCAAACAACGGAAGTGACAGGTGCTGAACAAATGGCGGAAGATTTTTCTATGCTAGAAAAGGCTTATTGAGATTACAGTCGATGATTATGAATTATTTTGCTAATATATCCCTCCTTGTAAGTATTAGAAGAAAAATAGCTCATGGCGTTAGCAAAGCAGAATTCCCACTCGGCAGAGACTGCCTTAATTGATGGCAGATTACGACAAGCACAATTAAAAATGCTTGCGATGCTTGAAGTAGTGGACTCTATATGCCTTAAACATAATTTGGACTATTGGCTTGATGCAGGGACACTTTTAGGTGCAGTCAGACACCAAGGTTTTATTCCTTGGGATGATGATGTAGATATTGCTATGCCTCGCTCTAGTTATGAAAAATTCCTACAAGTTGCCCCAGAAGAAATCCCAAAATTCATGTGGTTACAAACAATCCATAGCGATCCCGGCTATTTTAATATGGCCACCCCGTTAAAAATC
>JACPOX010000005.1:7318-9884 GCA_016191305.1 Legionella longbeachae
TAAAAATCAGAGATCGTTCCAGCCGTTTCATTGAAAAACATGAAAAAGGAAATGAACCTTATGTACAAGGTATATTCATTGATGTTTTTGTCTATGACAGCATGCCCATTGACCTGAAACAACGTAAACGATACAAATTCTATGCAAAAAAACTCTCACGCTTGTTAAGCACTAAATACAGTAAGGTAAAAATTGGCCATTATGCAACACTTTATAAAACTATAGCCACTTGTTTACCCAAAGCTTTGCTCGAATATTACTTACAAAAAATTATCCAAAATGCCAACAACAGCGCAAGTCCTTATATAGGGCGTGGTTATAATTGTGTCGGCAATAATTTGATAAAACATGACGAAATATATCCTTTACAGCGCGTTGCATTTGAAGGCAAAGAATTTAATATTCCAAAGAATGCAGAAGTCTTTCTTATTCAACAATACGGCGATTATTTAACCTTGCCTCCTGAGGATCAACGAACACTTAGGCATTGTAAAGAACTTATTCCTAATCTCGAACAATAATTAGTCCTTTAAACGATTGATTTTTTCAATTTTTATTTACCTGTTTCGTTTGAATTAATTTAGTTTAATTCTTTGCGGCTCAGCCATAGAATGTCTTGTAAATTTTTAATCATGAGGTCACACAAGAGTCATTGCGTGAAAACATTGCCATGATTCCACAAGATGTCACTTTATTTCATCGCACTTTAATGGAAAATATTCGTTATGGTCGAGTAGACGCAAGTGATAAAGAAGTGATTGCCGCCTCGAAAAAAGCACATTGTCGAAGATGGTTCGCATGAAGATCTGATTAAGATACCCAGTCACTATAGTCGTATGTGGAATATGCAAGCAGGTGGTTTCTTACCTGGCTAATAAGAAAAAATACAACTTCAAATAGAGAAAAGCATAAATTTCCATTCACTCATCTATACTCAAAAGAGATCTTGTCAAAATTTGATCCTGTAAGACACAAAATAGGGCTAACACACAAGGAGTTTTTTATGAAAATTAATTACTTAGTTACCCCTCTAATTTTATTTCCGTTATGTGCTTTTAGTGATTCTCTTGATAATGTTTCAACTTTAACATTTTTCCATAATCAGGAAAGTAAAAATACTCAAATTATTACTTACTCCAATGAAGCAGAAAATTTCAAAAAAAATCAATTTGCTGCACGAGGTGTTGATTATCCTACACAAATCATTCGTATGGATGAGAAAATAGAAAATCAGCAAATAACATGTAATGAAGTTCATAATCAAATTGATAAAATCTTAGTACAAAATATAGTGAATGAAAAATTTACTTACGCAATTTTTATTAGTTGTCGCTATGATCCTGAAACCAAGTTAGCCACCCAGTTTATTATCAACAGCTATTTTGATCCATTAAGTGACGAAGCAATTACTTACCTTGAAGCCTACCTGAGTGAATACAATAATTTTGATTTGTTAGGTACGAAATTTAAAATTGAATCAGCAAAAGGTCTTATTATCTCTTTGAATATTGCCGCAGGGATAAGAAAGAAACCCTATAAGCCGCCTTTTAACGAATACCGAAAGGACCGCAGTAACTTTTATTTCAAAAGCAATTATGAAATGAAAAATAAATTATATACGGATATTTTGCAGAATTTTTTTACTAATGATAAAGATAAAATACTCCCATTCCTAGATAAGTGGATGTTTTCTTACGCTGGATCCATTTATAAGACTGTATTGAGGGATTCAAACTATGTAGAATTACAACCCGAGCGAATTTTTATCATGGACAATGAAAACATATTTGTATCAGGTTTAAAGCAGTATTTTATCCACTATTGTGAACAATACGACAACCATCGCTGCTTAGATCCCACTTAGAAATGTCCTTTACAGTAGATCTAATAAATCTATGTATCCGTCGGAGATTACATTGAATTATAATGAAACCTACTCTTTTCCAAATCCGGAAACTAGTGATTCTCAAGGTTTATTAATGATAGGCGGGGATCTATCCCCACCGCGACTAATACAAGCTTACAGACAAGGAATTTTTCCTTGGTATGAACCTGGAACACCAATACTCTGGTGGTCACCAAATCCGCGACTTATCTTAATTCCCAGTGAGTTCAAAACATCCCGCAGTTTACAAAAAACCTTAAAAAAACCCTTTAAACTCACTATAGATACGGCTTTTAGAGAAGTAATCACTGCATGCGCCACATACTCTGACCGACTTAATAACACATGGATATGTCAAGAAATAATTGAAGCATATACCACCCTGCATATTATGGGCTTTGCTCATTCCTTCGAAGTATGGCTAGAAAACCAATTAGTCGGGGGCTTATATGGGCTTAGTTTAGGACATGCTTTCTTTGGAGAATCGATGTTTCATAAAGTGACCGATGCTTCAAAAGTTGCTCTTTATTTTCTTTCTCAAACAATGGCAAAGTGGCATTTTGATTTCATTGATTGTCAAATACCCTCAGTCCATTTGCAAAGCTTAGGCGCTAAGATTATTAGTCGAAAAGAATTTCTTCATTTATTAAATCAATCGTTGGAACACACGACAAAACAAAA
>JACPOX010000006.1 GCA_016191305.1 Legionella longbeachae
AAGAAAATTCTAAATCCATTCATGGATGAGTTCGTTAAGCGAGTCCAATGTCTACGCATTGGTAACCCACAACTCAAGGAAACCGAAGTGGGACCTCTGATTCACCCCCGAGAAGTAGAACGCGTCCTTTCCTGGATTGATGAAGCAGTGGCAAAAGGAGCAAAACTTTTTGGTGGTAGCCGTCTTTCCGAAACCACCTTAATTCCAGCCGTCTTATTAAATCCAGCGGCTGATGCCAAAGTATCACAATTGGAAATTTTTGGTCCCGTTACTTGTGTTTATGAGTATGAAGATATCGATAAGGCTATTGATATGGCTAACTCTTTGCCATTTGCCTTTCAAGCCAGCGTATTTTCTGAAGACTTAGCACCAGCACTTAGAGCAGCAGAATTTCTCGCCGCATCTGCGGTAATGATTAACGACCACAGCGCATTCAGAACTGATTGGATGCCATTTTCGGGATTGAAACAATCAGGTTATCGTACTGGGGGTATCCCCTGGACGATGCAAGACATGTCTCAAGAAAAAATGATCATCATAAAAAATAATTGATTTTAGGCTTATTACGATCAAAGTGATTGATTTTTCATCAATCAAGCATATAATATACCTTATATGCATAAATTTAAATCAGACTGACATGCCTACCAGCACAGAAACCGAAAATTTTTTCAATACCAATAAGGACTTCCAAGCAGTATTAGCAGGACAAGTTAGTACATACGATTTTTTTACAAAAGATAAATACGCAGAAAGCAAAAACGCTTTTATGAATCAATACAAAAATACATTTGGTGTACGTCACGATAGCTTGTACACAGATGAAAATGTAGCTGCTGCTTGGATAGCTAAGCTTAGATATAATCAAGAAATGACAGATGAGCAATTTATAGGATTTATTACTCGTTCTGAAAAAATTTTTTCTGGTTCTGAAGAGAAACTAAATCTAAGTACAAAAGAAACCGATCAAAATGATTTATGCGCCATCATGTGGGGTATTGAAGCTTTAAATGGAATCCAAAGTTTTGACGCTGGTGCAACACGCGTGCGCTTACCTAATGGAGTAGCTCCTAAAATTATTGCAACATTAGAAGATAGTGGCTCTGTTCCTCGAGAGAGCACTCATGCAACAGGTACAAAACTCGTAGATAAAGCGCTGGGTAAAGATATCGAAGAGGAACAATTGCGGAAGTTTACTCCACGCGGTACTGGGGCAATATTGGTTATACCAACATCCCGAAATGGAAAAGGTGCTGTTGCAAAAGCGTCTAAAGAAAAAGTCAGTAACGATATCACAGAAAAGGACTATGATTTACTTTTAAAACGCGAAAATTATGGATATAACGATACCAGTATCCATAGTCGCGTTCATTCAAAAGTTGGCTTTATCAATTACTTAACGGAACATAGCGCGAAATATAAAGAAGGTATGGCTCTAATTCATAGTAAATCTGCTCTTGCAAAAATTGCAGAAAAAAAATGGGGCAAAGGTGAAAAAGTTCATCGTAAAGAACATCTCAGTGAATTAAAAAATCAATCATCTGTATTGGTAAATCTTCTTGAAGCAGGACAAAAAGTAGGGTGGTTTACAGATTTTAAGACCAAATGGACTATTCGTATTCAATGGCCACCATTTGAAAAGAAAATTGTTTCAGCTAAGCCTAATGGGCGCAAAGGCTTAGGGGATTTTTTATTACAGCTAGCTGGAGCAGAGAAATTCGATGTTAATTTTGCAAATAATAATGCAAAAAACTTTAATAAAGTAAGAGGACTCCTAGAACAAGCAAAAGAATGTAATCCTTTTCAAAAATGTCGGGAAGGTAACGAAGTATTAGTAGACTGCAGTTCTGGAAAAGCTGAACTAATTGATGCCATAGCTAAAAGCACAGAAAATTCTCCTGTTAATAGAAAGTATCTTGTTGAAATAGGAATGGTTTCTGAAGATAATCACCATCTCGGTCTTAATAAATCAGGTTTTTTCCAAAAAAACTTACCAACGGATGATGATAATAAGTTTATCGACGACACTAAGAACACATTAGATTTTTTAGATCCGTTCAAATAATAGCGTCAACTTAAAGAAAAGTAGTTGCTATGGTTGTTCACCTTAAGTTGACACCATAATCCGTTCAGATGTTTAAAGACAATCGCTTGGGTATATTTTTAATAGTTTGCACTTGGCTGAGAAAAACCGAATGGATTACACTTACCATTTTTGCATACAAAAGTTGCACCCTTAGCTCCAACACAATATGTATCCCAGGCTATAGAATATTTAACATCATCAAAATTTAATATGCAATTAGTACCAATATTACAATTATTTTGGATGGCAAAAGTCTTTATGACAGATTGTAATGCATCATGTTTGCTTCCTTTTACATCAGTTCCAGAACAATAAGGAATACTTGCATAAGTACTGGAAGCAACAAAACTTGCCAAACATACTAATATTAATTTTTTCATGTATTGAATTCCTTCTCTATTTATTTCATTTAATCCAAAGCAGTTTAACTCGGACCATTTGATGGTATGGTAACTTTATTAATCAAGATAATGAAAAATAATCTTCATATGATGAAAAAATGTGATCATATAGAATTATTGAATCCACCCTCCCTTACCAATATACTTTTATTAATCTAACTCACCATGAACTCATTTGATTTTGCTTAATCCTCAACTAATTGCATTTGAAGCCGTTTTTAAAATGGGTACTGTACATGGTGCAGCTGAATTACTGTTCCTGACACAAACCGCTGTGACACAACGTTTACGTATGTTAGAACAGAAAATGAAAACCACTTTATTTATTCGTAGCCGAAAAGGAATGTTGCCCACTCTCGAAGGTGAAGCGTTACATCGCTATTGTCAACGTGTGATTCAAATGGAGGGTGAAGTTCTTGCGCAGATTCAAGGAGCCGGAATAAGATCCAATATTAGAGTAAAAATAGGAGGTCCTTCAAGCATCATGCGCTCACGAATTATCCCTCAATGTGAACCTATCCTAAAAAATAATCCCTATCTGTCGATGACTTTTCAAATTGATGACAACCAGGATCTGAGCCAAAAACTTAAATCAGCTGAATTTGATTTGGTTATTTTAGCGCCAGAACAAGTTAGCGCTGAAATGGATTCTAAATTATTAGAGGCAGAAAATTATTTATTAGTTTGTAGTTCGAAATGGAAAGAACGCCACTTAAGCCATATTCTTACACATGAAAAAATAATTGATTTTGATGCATCGGATCAGATGTCTTTTTTCTATTTAAAACATTTCGGTTTGCTAGAAAACATTCAACCTGAACGACATTTTGTAAACAACACAGAAAGCATTGCACAATTGTTTATTGCTGGGTTTGGTTACGGTGTATTAACAGCAGAATTTGCAGAACCTTATATTAAATCAGATCAGTTAATTGTATTAAATCAAAAAAAGACCTTTGCTCATTCTGTTGCACTGGCCTGGTTCCCACGACCTGAATTACCTGCTTATTTTGCTGCTCTGATTCAGTCAATTCGCTAATCCAATATCTGTTAAGGTACTGCAAAATGCCAATTCATCGCTTTAGACAATCCTTCTAGCATAATTTCTCCGCGAATGCTGTTCCCTTTAGCATTAACTCTTGGACTTAATACTACAATGCCTGCCTTACCCGGAACTACGGCGATAATATAACCAGATACGCCGCTTTTCGCAGGCATGCCTGTTTTAACCATATGAGTACCAGTTTCATCATACAATCCACAAGTTGCCATAATCGCTAAAGTAATTTTACAGGTTTCGGTGGAAATAATTCGTTCACCTGTGGCTGGAAAAACTCCTCCATTAGCAAGGACAGTAGGCAAAAAAAGCATTTGTTCTAATTGGGCTTCATAGGAGCATAATGCAAAATATAACTCAAGTGTTTCACGAACATCCGATCCTAGATTGTTTCTACTTTTCAACAAATAAGCAAGTGATCGATTGCGGTCACCTGTCCGCTTTTCAGAAGCAAGGACTAAAGGATTAATGCTGAGACGTTGATTAAATAATTTTTGCACCCAATATTCTAACCATCCAAATTGTTGTTCCCCTGTTCCGGGAATACGTGAACATAAGGTAATAGCACCCGCATTGAGCATAGGATTTGACGGTTTCGGCCCAAATTGTTCTAAACGGGTAATTGAGGCAAAATCATCACCCGAAGGTTCTACCTTAACCCAGTCAAACAATTGTTCCTCACCAAATTCTTCAAGTAATCCAATCAAAGGGATCATCTTAGCTGTACTTTGTAAGGTCACAGGAAAAAGTGGACTATTGCTATAAGAAAGAGGACTTTCACCTAAAACTTGCACAGCAATTGCAGTCAATTCTTGATTAACATTCGCTAACTCTGGGATATAATCTGCGGTTTTACCCAGTTGATTTAACTCAGCAGTATGAACGAGTTCCTCTAACAAATTGATTGTAAGCAATTTTGATGACATAAGACCCTTAGATGTAAAGTAAGCTTTGATCGGGGTATGTATCGTCTTTGCGAGCCTTGGCGAAGCAATCCAGAGCAAAATCTTTACTGGCTTGCTTCACTTAGCCACAATAACGACAGGTTTTTTATTTAATTAAAAAAAATTTACATACTCCGTGAACGCTTAATGGCGTCAATTTAAGGTGAACAACACTCTATCGAGGTACCCTGGATGAAGCGCTGTGCGCGTAATTCAGGCTACTTTTCCTTAAGTTCACGCCATTACGTGAACGCTTACGATTTAAAAATAACCTATTATGATAAATTTAGTTCATTAAAACAAATAAATTTTCAAAAAGACTGGAAAACATCTAAATTACAGAGGGTATTAATTACTTTGTAGTAATAATTCTTTAGCATGAGAACGAGTCTGCTCGGTTATCTTTAATCCCCCCAACATACGCGCAATTTCATCAATTTTTTCTGTAGATTTCAGCAAAGAGATTGTGGTAAAAGTCTCCTTGTTATCACTTCGTTTTTCGACCCTAAAATGGTTATGAGCTGAAGCGGCTACTTGTGGTTGATGAGTCACACAAAATACCTGTAATCGCTCACCGAGTTTACGAAGCATCTGTCCTACCAGGGCAGCAGTAGCCCCGCCAATACCTACATCCACTTCATCAAATAATAAAGTAGGAGTGGTCCCTTGTTGGGCGGTAATCATTTGAATTGACAAACCTATTCGAGAAAGCTCCCCTCCTGAAGCAATTTTACTTAGCGTCTCAGGTTCCATACCTGGATTGGTACATACCTTATACTCCACTCTATCTAAGCCATGCATTTGCATTTTTTCCAATGGAGACAGTTCAATTTCCACCCAACCTTTAGGCATACCAAGCTGTTGTATGCTATCAGTTATTTCTTTTGCTAATTTTTTTGCCTGTATTTGTCTTGTCGCTCTCAATTTTATAGCTGCAGCTTCATAAGCTAAAATCAATTGACGCTGTTGTATTTGCAATTGAACCAATTTTTTCTCATCATTTTGCAGGTTTTCCAATTCCTTTTGTAAACTTTGTGCGTGTTCATGTAATTGAGCGCTATCAATATGGTATTTACGAGCCAGCTGGTGTATGGAGCTCATCCGTGATTCAATTTCATGTAAACGTTCAGGCTCCAGTTGCACTCGATCAACAAACTGTTGCATTTCATCGATTGCTTCCTCACATTGAATCAAGGCGCCATTAATCAGCTCATTGGTGTTTTTGATTTGTGCCTGTTCTTGAGGTAATTGACTAAGTATTTGCAAAATTTGACTAAGGCCCTTACAAATATTAGGTTCATCATCAGCATTTAATAATCCATTGATTAGTTGACTGCTGTGTATATAGTCTTTAGCATGATGAAGCATTTGATGCTCTTGATACAATGTTTCAATTTCATTTTCTTGCAAGTTCAATTCAGATAGCTCTTCAATCTGAAATTGCAATAATTCAATGCGATCTGGATGTTGCGCCTGATTATGTAGGATATCTATTTCCTGTTGGATTTTCTGGCATTGCTTATAGAGTTGAGCTACTTCATCAAGCAGTATATGGTTCTTGCCATATTGATCTAATTGCTGCCGGTGTGTTGTATGCTGCATGAGTGTTTGATGCTGATGTTGTCCGTGTATATGCACCAATTTCACACTTAATTCTTTAACTTTTTGTAGTGGAAAAGGTTGACCATTAATATAAGATTTAGAACGTCCTTCAGCATAAATAACTCGACGCAAATAAATTTCACCATCATCACAGAGGATATCGTGTTCCGCTAACCATAATGCAGGTTCAGATTCCTGACCCACATAAAAACCCGCCGTAATATCGCACTTTTCCTGACCGGGTCGAATGACCGAAGCGTCGGCTCTGTCGCCTAGAGCCAACATTAATGCATCGATCATGATGGATTTTCCTGCACCGGTTTCACCAGTAAAGGCGGACATTCCCTGGGTAAAATCTAACTCTAGATGTTGCACAATCGCAAACTGTTCTATGCACAAAGTAGTTAGCATATTCTATCCTTGATGTTTGGATTCCCAACCAAGTTTTGATCGTAAGGTATCATAATAATGATAATCAAGAGGATGCAAAAGACGTAATTGTTGACTATTTTTTTGAATAGCAACTTTTTGTCCAGGTTTCACCATTCTGGACTCATGTCCATCACAACTCACACGTAAATCTGATTCATTAAATTGACTAATATGCAGTTCAATTTTAGCTTCAGCATCAATCACCAAGGGCCGTGAACTCAAACTATGAGAAAACATAGGTACAAGCACAATCGCATTCAATTGTGGATGCATAATTGGCCCTCCTGCAGATAATGCATAGGCAGTAGATCCTGTTGGAGTTGATAAAATCATGCCATCAGAACGATAGTGGCTAACTAATTGTTGATTGATAAAAACTGAAAACTCAATGAGATGTGTTTCTTTTCCACGGCTCAAAACTACATCATTGAGCGAATCTCCTTCGAAGTATGTATGATCATCTTCATCGAAAATGCGCGTATGTAAAAGAAAACGTGTTTCTTCCTCATAATAACCCTTCAAAACGGGAGCAAGCTGCATTTCCAACTCATTAGGCAAAATATCAGTTAAAAAGCCCAAACGTCCTCGATTTATACCGATAACCGGAGTATTTACCTTAATTGCCATGCGTGCAGCGGATAATATACTCCCATCGCCACCAATCACAATGATCAAATCATTTTTGCCACCCATTTCATTCCTAGACAATATGGGTAGCTTCACTTCAAAACCTACAGATGTATCTAGGTCTTGATAGATTTGAACATTTTGTTTTTTAAGAAAGTCAATCAAACGGTATAAGCTTTCACTTACTCCCTGATTCGCCCTATGTTGGCGCGCATACAAGATAACCCGTTTAAATTGATTTTTATTCTTCACTGTTTGTTGCTCTCGATGCTTTTTTACGTTCATGTTCTTTTAATGATTTTTTTCTTAAACGAATTGAATCAGGTGTTACTTCAACCAGTTCATCATCATCAATAAATTCCAGTGCCTGTTCCAAAGTAAGTTTTATGGGAGGCGTTAATACAATATTTTCATCTGTACCTGAAGCACGCATGTTCGTGAGTTGTTTTTCTTTAGTAACATTAACCACCAAATCATTATCACGCGCATGAATACCGACGATCATTCCTTCATAACACAATGTTTGTGGCTCAACAAATAATCGACCGCGTTCCTGTAAGTTAAACAAGGCAAAACCACGCGCCATACCTTGGCAATTAGCAATCAATACACCATTCGCTCGCTTGCCTATGCGTCCTTTAATTGCAGTGCCATAATGATCATAAACGTGATACATTAAGCCTGTACCTGAAGTAGAAGATAAAAATTCGTTATGAAAACCAATCAGACCTCGTGTAGGAATCATATAGTCTAGACGTACTCGCCCTTTTCCATCCGGAACCATGTTTTGTAATTCACCACGACGTTCGCCTAATTTCTCCATAATAGTACCCTGATGCGTTTCTTCGAGATCGACAGTCAAATGCTCATAGGGTTCTTGTTGCTCACCATCCACTTCACGAATAATTACTTCAGGTTTGCAAATGGCCAATTCATAGCCTTCACGACGCATGGTTTCAATAAGTATGGATAAATGCAATTCACCACGACCTGAAACTCTAAACTTATCAGGGTCCTCACAGTCATCAACGCGCAAAGCCACATTATGTAATAATTCTGTATCCAAGCGTTCACGGATTTTTCGTGTAGTTACAAACTTTCCTTCCTGGCCTGCAAAAGGAGAATCATTCACTTGGAAGGTCATGCTAATTGTAGGTTCATCAACTGAAAGTTCTGGTAACGCTTCAACAATCGCTGGATCACAAATTGTATCGGATATTTTTAAACCCTCAATACCAGTAATCGCAATGATATTACCTGCATTTGCTTCTTCGATTTCAACGCGCTCTAGACCCTTAAAGCCTAACAACTGTAACAAACGACCTGTGCGAATATTGCCTTCTTTATCAATAATTTTTACAGGTGATTTTGCTTTGATTTGACCGCGAGTAACTCGACCAATACCAATAGTACCCACATAGGATGAATAATCCAAAGAACTGATTTGCATTTGGAAAGGACCATTCGCATCTACTTTTGGTGCTTCAACTTTATCGATAATAGTTTGTAACAAAGCACTCATGTCTGTAGCTTCATCTTCCAAATTCAGCTTAGCATAGCCATTTAACGCAGAAGTATAAACAACAGGAAAATCCAGCTGTTCATCG
>JACPOX010000007.1 GCA_016191305.1 Legionella longbeachae
CCCATGAAGAAAATCCTATGTTGGGTTTTAGAGGAGCATCACGCTATATTTCTGATTCTTTTGCTGAATGTTTTGCTTTAGAGTGCAAGGCAGTCCGACGCGTTCGTGAAGAAATGGGTTTAACTAATGTGGAAGTTATGATTCCTTTTGTGAGAACAGTATCTGAAGCTAAAGGCGTGATAGAGGTTTTAAAACAGCATGGACTGGAGCGTGGTAAACATGGGTTACGCCTTATTATGATGTGTGAATTGCCTTCAAACGCTCTGTTAGCAAAAGAATTTTTGGAATATTTTGATGGATTTTCCATTGGTTCTAATGACTTAACTCAATTAACTTTAGGTTTAGATCGCGATTCTGGATTAGTTGCTGCTCAGTTTGATGAGCGGAATGATGCCGTGAAGGCATTATTGCATATGGCTATTTCAGCTTGCAAAAATGCTAATAAATATATTGGTATTTGCGGTCAAGGGCCTTCAGATCATCAAGATTTTGCACAATGGTTAATGAAAGAAGGTATCGATAGTGTTTCCCTTAACCCTGATTCTGTTTTGGAAACATGTTTGTTTTTGGCGAAGCAGTAAGAATTGTTGAAAAACTCGAGTACTGTGAAGTCCATTTAGCCCCGCCCTCAAGTTATGGATTTTGTAGGTTGGGCCCATGGAGCTATAACTTTAGGCTGATATTCATGTTGGGCCAGGGGCCCAACCTACATTTTAAAGCAACTTTTTTTTAAGCGAGTCGCTGACTGTAGCACTAATACGAGGTAAAAAAAATAATGCGTTGTTCAAAATGGTGGCTTCTTCTGCTCGGAATATTTCCTGCTCTAGTTTGCGCATCCAATGATGCACTGCATGTTGATCCCATCGCATTTGTATTATTTGGTGTTACTACTATTTTTTTCTTTGCAATCATTGGTCGTTATACAGCAAGACGTTTACATCAGCCCAGTGTTCTTGGGGAGCTCTTGATAGGGATTTTTATTGGCAATTTATTTTATCATTATGGCTTTCCTTTGGCGATTCTATTGCGAGAAGGCGCTGCAACTTTTGATGTTGTCAAAGAAGTATTAAAAGGGGTGCCTTTAAATCAGGCTGTACATTCAATTATGACTAATAATGATTACGCACAGCAAATGATTTCCGCATTAAGTGAACCTCATGGCGCTGACTATCTAAAAATTGCTTACGTGGTTGATATTTTTTCGCGATATGGCGTTATTTTTTTGTTATTTATGGTTGGTTTGGAAAGTTCGCTTGAAGAGATGAAGCATACAGGCCGTGATTCTTTTTTTGTTGCATTGATTGGTGTGGTGGCCCCCATGCTTTTAGGTTTTGGCATTGCTTATTTATTAATGCCAGATGATTCTTATCAAGCCGATTTATTTATCGCTGCTACTTTGAGTGCAACCAGTATAGGTATTACTGCACGAGTATTAATCGAAATGAAGAAAATGCGTACCAGGGAAGCACGAACCATTCTAGGTGCAGCGATGCTTGATGATGTATTGGGTTTAATTATATTGGCGGTGGTGAGTTCTTTAGTGATTAGTGGCGCAGTAGATATGATGGTTATTATTCGAATAATTATTAGCGCGGTATTATTTTTTGCAGGAACTTTAATTTTTGGACCAATGGTATTACGTCGGGCGATTCATTTTTTTCGCTTTTTAGAACCCTGGGAAGCAAAATTATTTATTTCTTTTCTATTTATCATGACTCTCTCTTGGTTGGCTTCTGTAATTCAGTTGGCAACGATTATTGGCGCTTTTACGGCAGGGGTAATTCTTCATGATGACTATTTTGATGGTCGTCCCTCAGGCCAACAAGAAAATCGCAGTATTTATCACTTACTCTCGCCTCTGGAATCTATTTTAGCACCGATGTTTTTTATTGTGATTGGTATTCAAGTAAAATTGGAAAGTTTTTATCATTGGAATGTAATTATTTTAGCTAGTGGTTTAATCCTTGCTGCTATAGTTGGTAAACTGCTGAGTGGTTTGGGAGCACGTGCCAGCGATGACCGATTGCTTATTGGGATTGGGATGTTACCTCGTGGAGAGGTAGGTTTGGTTTTTGCCTCAATTGGGCGAACCTTAGGAGTTATTTCAGATGATTTATTTTCTGCGATTGTTTTAATGGTCATAATTACTACTTTTATTGCTCCTCCTTTATTAAAAGCTCGTTATACGATGAAAGATAGGAAAGTAACAAATGAATAAAGCTTTTGTACAGATAAAAGCTGATGTGTCTCGCGCACTACAGGAAGATCTTGGTGAAGGGGATGTTACGGCGGCTTTGTTACCTGAGCATCTTGAAGTAACAGCTGAAATTATATCACGTGAACCAATGGTAGTGTGTGGACAACCTTGGGTTAATGAAGTTTTCAATCAAATTGATAGTGAAATTAAGCTGGATTGGAAAGTAAATGAAGCAGATTGGTTAGCGTATCCAAGTACTTTATGTACTATATTGGGCCCAGCAAAAAGTATTTTAACTGCTGAACGAACTGCTTTAAATTTTTTGCAAACTCTTTCAGCTACTGCAACTCAAACCTACTATTATGTGCAAAAACTTTGTGGTACTCAAACTCGTTTGCTAGATACACGTAAAACCATACCAGGATGGAGGCTTGCGCAAAAATATGCGGTGACTTGTGGTGGTGGGATAAATCATCGCATAGGACTATTTGATGCTTTTTTAATTAAAGAAAATCATATTAAAGCGTGTGGTTCAGTAGCAAAGGCTATTGCATTGGCAAGACAGACCGATAAAGCTCTTTTAGTAGAAATTGAAGTGGAAACTTTAGAAGAGTTACGCGAGGCTCTTTTGGGACGCCCTGATCGAATCATGCTAGATAATTTTAGTCAAGAAATGCTGAAAGAAGCAGTTAAAATAAATCAACCTAAGCATTGTGCATTGGAAGTGTCTGGCGGAGTTACTTTAGAGAACATTGCTGAGTTAGCTCATTTGGGAGTTGATTTTATATCGGTTGGTGCGATTACCAAATCAATTCAGGCTATAGACTTAAGTTTACTTATTAGGGATATTTTATGATGCCAATGATTGTTTTTACTGGTGGAGGTACAGCAGGGCATGTAGCTCCCAATATGGAATTGATTCGCGAATTTGGCCATAAGGGTTGGGAAATGGCTTATATTGGATCTGCGGCTGGTATAGAGAAGCAAATGCTTCAACCTTTGAACATCCCATTTTACGCGATAAGTAGTGGGAAACTACGCCGCTATTTAAGTGTAAAAAATTTTCTTGATCCATTTAAAATCGTACTAGGTATCGTGCAATCATTTTTTTTGCTTTATAAATTAAAACCTGACGTGGTTTTTTCAAAAGGAGGCTTTGTTGCCTTTCCTGTTGTTGTGGGGGCATGGTTAAATCGGATACCGGTTGTTGCGCATGAGTCAGATATGAGCCCTGGACTTGCGAATCGACTCTGTTTTCCATTTGTTAATAAAATTTGCCTGACATTTGATGCAGGTAAAAAACATTTTAAAAGACAGGATAAAATTGCAATAACCGGTACACCCATTCGTGAGCAATTATTCTCTGGAAACAGTGATCGTGGACTTGAATTATGCGGCTTTAATGCAGATAAACCCTGCCTATTGGTTATAGGTGGTAGCTTGGGTGCAGGTTCTATCAATCGCAGTATTCGAGAAGCCTTGCCTGAATTAACCACGAAATATCAGATCATTCATCTATGTGGAAAAGGAAAGCTTGAAATCTCATTAAATAGCATTGAAGGGTATAAGCAATTTGAATACGCTAATGAAGAACTTGCTGATTTGTTTGCCGCTGCGTCGGTAGTGGTTTCACGTGCTGGAGCAA
>JACPOX010000008.1 GCA_016191305.1 Legionella longbeachae
AAATACAAGGAACACAACCTGGGGACAGAGTATTATTATTATTCTCTCCAGGGCTTTCATTTATTCAAGCCTTTTTTGGTTGTCTTTATGCAGGTTGTATCGCCGTGCCAATTTATCCTCCAGCTCAAGCCAAATTATTAGAAAAAGCTCATCGAATAATTAATAATTCGAAACCTGTATGCGTTCTTATGACCGCAACTCATCTGACTAAATTTGCGGTTTTCAATAAAAAAGGCAAACCGCACCTAGACAAAGTCCCTTGTCTGGCCATAGACACTATAGAACTAGCCATGAGCACTCTTTGGCGGCCTCCACTCATTAGAGAAAATGACATTGCTTTTCTCCAATACACCTCTGGCTCAACCATGCACCCCAAGGGAGTCATCGTCAGCCATAAAAATTTGCTGGATAACATTCATAAAATATATACTGCTTTTGAGTTAAATGAAGAAACCATTTCATTTAGTTGGTTACCTCCTCATCATGATATGGGATTGATAGGTTATATTTTGACTCCGATTTATGCAGGTATACCAGCCTACTTAATGTCTCCTTTTTCTTTTTTACAAAACCCTCTCTCTTGGTTACAAAACATTAGTAAATACAAAGCTACCATTAGTGGCAGTCCTAATTTTGCCTACGATTATTGTGTTAAACGCATTAAGGAAGAGAAAAAGCAAGGTCTAGACTTAAGTTCGTGGCGCATTGCATCCAATGGCGCAGAACCTATTCGTCAAGAAACTTTAGATAATTTTTATCACGCCTTTAAAGATTATGGCTTTTGCAAAGAAACATTTTATCCCTGTTACGGTTTGGCTGAAGCGACATTATTAGTTACTGGCAATATGCCAGGTACTTTATACAATACACTCACTTTAGCCAAAGAACACTATCAGGATCATTGCGTTCATTTTGTAGAAGAAGAAAGCGCTCAGTGCCAAAGCTTAATTAGTTGTGGCCGGTTGATACAAACAGTAAAAATTGTTGATCCAGAAACATTATCCCTTTGTGACAATGATCAAATAGGTGAAATTTGGGTACATAGTGCCAGCGTAGCTCAAGGATATTGGCATCAAGAAGAAGAAACAAGAGCATCATTTCAAGGTAAAATTCAGGGAGATTCAAGCAATCAAATATATTTAAGGACCGGTGATTTGGGTTTTGTTCATGATAATGAGTTATACGTCACCGGACGAATCAAGGATTTAATTATTCTCTACGGAAAAAATCATTATCCTCAAGATATTGAATACACCATTTTGCACGCTCCAGTACATAAGCTTTTAGGCAAATGTGCTGCGTTTGTCATCCAAAAAGAACATGAATATGAACTTACAGTGATGTGTGAGATAAAAAACCGTTTTATTCAACCCGAAGAGCAAGAGGCTCTATTTAATTCTATTTTTGAATTGATTTATCAAATGCATCAACTTGAAATTCATCATATTGTTCTTATCCCACTTAAAGCCATTCCCCATACCACAAGTGGCAAAATTCGTCGAAATTTCTGTCGGAAGCACTTATTGGATAGTACACTACCCGTAATAGCCACTTGGCGATTAAATAAAATTGAGAGGTAAAAGCATGCAATTTTTAACTAAAGATTTCCCCAAAAAAATTGCATTAAGCTTTGAAGAACAAAATTTAAGCTTTGCTGAGTTAGAAGCAAAAATACAAAAGATGTCTTTACAATTAAAAAAACTACCTACAGGAATTCTCATTCTCCAGGCACTATCTCATCCCCTTTTTATTATTCAATTACTAGCCGCTTTACATATTGGCAAACCTGTTGCACTCCTCGCTCAAGAATTTGACCAGGAAAAGAGAGCTATTTTAAGTACTCATATGACCATTGATAGGCACGGTGAGCTCTTAGAACTACAAGAAAATAAACTAAAATGTCATCCTGAGTTAGCCTTAGCGCTCTTTACTTCCGGTAGTACTGGGCAAATGAAGGCCGTACAATTATCACAGAAAAACATTGCAGCCAATTGCCAAGCCGTGATTAAAGCTTTGGAGTTTTCTAGAATACAAGATCAATTACTATTTTTACCCTTATCCTACTCTTTTGGTCTTCTCGGTCATTTGCTTCCGGGATTAAATGCGGGAATCACTACCAAGCTTATTACACAATTTACTGATATTAAAACCCTGTTAGAAAGCCCAGAGGTTCCGCAAATGTGGAGTGGAGTCCCTTCTCATTGGGTAGCAATCAGTAAAATAGCCACCGTCTATCCTGAAAGTGCTGCAAAAATAACAGCCGTTGTTTCTGCAGGAGCTCCCTTGACTACAACATTACGCTCCAGCCTGGTGGATACCTTTCCCAATGCCATAATTTATAATAATTACGGTCTAACTGAAGCTTCTCCGCGTGTACTGACCTATTCCAGCAGAGATCCTTTATTTCTTGAAGACTATGCCGGTTATCCTGTAGGTGATTGGCAAGTTCGTCTTTCAGAGGACAATGAATTACTCATCAAAGGCAGCCAATTGATGTTAGGTTATCTGGGTGAAAAAAAGCAAACTCGAATAGAGAGCGATTGGTGTTATACGGGGGATTTAGCAGAAATACTACCCTCAGGCTTAATTTCAATTAAAGGTCGAATGGATCATCTGGTGAATATAGGCGGTGAAAAAGTAAACTTGATTGAGATAGAACATAAAATTTGCCAAATTGAAGGGATTAAAGAAGTCATTGTTCTTCCCTTAGCTGATGAACTGTATGGTATTCGTCTGCTTGCTTGTTTTGAGCAAAATCTTTTGAAACCCAACATCACAGAACAAATACTAACTGAGCAATTAAAAAAACATTTATTACCAAAAAAATTTCCCATTAATGTGCAATTTTTAGAAACACTTCCCCGTAATCAACATGGGAAACTCGATAGAAAAGCACTACTCTTATTAAGCAAGAAGGAAAATATCAATGCCCACTGAAAAAATTAGAAATACATTGGAAAAAATTGGCTTGACCAACCTTCCGCAAAACAAACAAGCAAAACTGGAACAAGGGGGATTAGACAGCTTAATGTTAGCTCTATTAATCATAGAACTAGAGCGTGAATTCAAAATCAAAATCCCTGTTATCCCTTTGATAAAAGAGCATTATGAATCTATAGATAGCATCGAAAAGCATCTTATTGGGCTAGGAGTAAAATGAATATTTTGCTTACCGGAGGCTCATCAGATATCGCACAAGCGATTGCCAAAAGACGTTTGCTATTAGGTGATAAAATCATTATCACGAGTTCGAGTAAGGAAAGTCTAAACAAAACGCTTGAAAAATATAGTCAACTGGAGATGCAAGTACATGGTTTGGTATATAATTTTTCCAATCCTGAGGCAAGTCAAGAAGATCTGCAGAACATACTCCAAGAACCTTTAGATGGCATAATACTCAATGCTTTTACACGGGTTAACCAACTACGCAAATTACATGCATTATCTTATCCAGGATTGCGCACCTACATCGATACTAATTTACATGGTAACATCTGGCTTATTCATCAATTATTACCTGCGTTATTAGCAAATAAATTTGGAAGATTAATACTCATTTCCAGTGTATCAGCCATTACCGGAACCAGTAGGTATGGTGCTTATTGTGCTACTAAAGCCGCTTTGGAAGGATTGTTTCTCAATTTGGCAGTCGATTACAGCGCCAATAATATTTTATCTAATATTGTGCGTGTCGGTTTAATTAAGACATCCAGGACCGAACAATTTTGGAAAAGAGAAGCTTATCAAGAAAAAATGTCGCAAATTATTCCTCAAGGCATGATGGGAGATGCAACTCAGGTTGCTGAAGCCATGGATCCCTTATTATCTCAAACTTCTTTTATGACTGGCTCTGTAATCACTGTAAGCGGTGGTTTGCCTCTCATGCGTTCAGAAGGAATCTTATCATCATGATAACTTCCCTCCAAGATTCTAAAAATGTAATGAAAAGGTACTCATCATGAATTTATTACAGGCCGAAAAAAAGATTTACCTAAAAGGGCCTTTTGCCGCATTACCTGACAGAATTATGAACAATCAAGATGTACTGGATTGGATGCATAGTTCACAGAACCCAGCGTTAGTCAGCTTCTCAACAGGTATCAGAAACAGGCGTTGGGTTAATGAAGATCAAGCATGTAGCGATCTGGCAGTGCTCGCTGCAGAAAAACTATTTGATGCAAAGCCTTTGGAAAAAAATAAAATTAACCAAGTTATCCTAGCGACAATTTCAGGAGACTACCTTGCACCACCAACCAGTCCTCTGGTGCAATACCGCCTTGGACTGCAAAACACAGGTGCTTTTGATATAGGAGCCGCATGTGCTGGTTTTGTAGTGGGTTTGCATACGAGTGCCGCTATCGCTCAAGCAAGCATGGGTTCTATTTTATTGATTGCCAGTGAAATTCGTTCCAAGTTTTTAAATAAAAACAACTTTGCTACCAGTGTTCTTTTTGGCGATGGTGCTGCTGCCTGTGTTGTCTCTACTGATAAAGAGAATGCAGAATTTCGTTTTATTGCTTCTGCTTTATTTGCTGATGGCGAAGTCAGTGATACAGTATCAACTCCCGCAGGAGGATCACGTTTACCAGCAGCAAATTGTGCTAATCAAGAAATGTTTTATATTACAATTAAGGAAAGTACTGCATTATTTGTCAAAGCAGTACATGGTATGGTCGAGGGAGCAGAAGAGTTCCTCAAAGCGCTAAAGCTTTCACCTGAAGACATCCAATGGTTTGTACCGCATCAAGGTAATAAAAATCTGGTTTTATCAGTTGCAAAGCAATTAGGCTTTTCTGAAGAACGCACTATCAAAACAGTGGAAGAAACTGGAAATACCTCTGGATCCAGCGTAGGTATTGCTCTGGATTATCTCCGTGAACATGCTGACATTAAAGTAAAAGACAAAATTTTACTGGTCGCTGCCGGAGGCGGAGGAATTGCTGCTTGTGCTCTTCTAGAAGTCATTTAATACTGGGATTAATACATGTCAAAAGAAAAGCAAGAGCCGATAACACATCCTACAAAGATGCTTGTTTTCTCTAAGAACTCCAGATTTGCGAAGATAAATGCGTTTAGTTATTTAGATGAACGATCGCTAAATAAACTCGTTAATAAGAAACTTAGTCATAGTCTACCCCAAACCAATAAAGATGAAGACAATAAAAACCAAGAGATACATATATGTTTTTCTCCATCACAAGATTCATTTCTTTCGTTAAAAAAATTGATGTTAAAAATTAACCCTGAGATAGTATTCTCTAATGAAATGGATAATTTCAGTGCTAATATTTTAACTTTCGATCGATTAACCTCAAAGTGGGATGAATATTTACTTGATAAAGAATTTATAGAGAAACTTTCTACGGATCAAAAGATTGCTCGTCTTGTGCGAAAAGTAAATCAAAAATGTCTCGAGCTTCTTGCTGGTACTATGACAAAAATGACAACAGACTCCTATGAACTATTTACAAGAACGGCGCAAAAGCGACTTGCCTTAGGAGAATCTATTCAAAACATTACTAAGGAACTAGCAAATTTATCCAGTTATCAAAGTGAATATATTAGAAATACGTTATTAAAAA
>JACPOX010000156.1:0-2875 GCA_016191305.1 Legionella longbeachae
TTGATAGTTTTTTGCATTTTTAGCAAGTGAATGGCCATTGGTCGTCAAAGCGATTGTGTCAATGCCATCCCTGTTTGAAATGAGCGTTAATATATCAATAAAATCTCGTCTTAAAGTAGGCTCCCCACCTGTTAAACGCACTTTCTTAACCCCGAGTTCATTTAATGCAGACATCAAATTTCCAATTTCAGCTAAAGTTAGGAAACTTTTGCGACTAGATAGTTCACCTCTATAACCATTGGGCAAACAATACTGGCAACGAAAATTGCATACATCGGTCAAAGAAAGGCGTAAGTAATTAAATTTCCTGCCAAATTGATCAGATAGCATGTTTTATCCTTGGTAACAAATCTACTTCAACTGAAACTGATAAGGATTCAAAATCAAAAGATATCCCCTGCTTACTCGGTGTTGAAAGCAGCTCAAATTGATTCCAAGGTAGATGCAGGGTGATTTCATTATTAATAAAGCTACACTTTGCACTCTCATTTGAGGTTAATGACAGTATGTATGTTAAAGAATGATTTCCTGGAAATATTAGCGTTTCTTTTAGTGATTGCCCCACATGACTCAATTCTTTTTTTTCAGCTTTAGAAAGCTTAAAGGTAATGTGATTTTTTTTAAATTTAAGTTTCATAATCCATTCTCAACTTAGAAAATGCAGCAGGAGTATTGATGTTGGTAAGACTTTTTTTCATGACTTCATTACAATCTAATGCTTTATAATTCAATTTTTCAGTTAATAATTTCTGCATAGAAATAGCCGGTTGATTAAGATAATCATTCAAAACTTTTTTCAATGCTGCTACTTTAATACAGCACGGCAATGGATTATTCTTTATAAAACTGGCTTCAACACGCTCATTTTCCATTGCATTCATGAGCCGGATCAAAATTGTAGTTGCTAACAGCGGCATATCCACAGGTAAAACGAGCATATAAGCTGTTGTTACAAAATAAGAGTGCACAGCTGCGGAAAGAATAGCTGCTGCAGGCCCAGAAAATGGCCATTCATCTTGAATGCAAACATAACCAGAATATGCCCCACTTACAATTATCCTGTTAACTCCTGTACTTCTCAAACAAGAACAAGCAATCTCAAGAAGCGTTTTATTTTGAAAGACAAGTTCCGATTTGTTTGTTCCCATTCGCGATGATTGTCCTCCAGCAAGAACTAATCCTACAAATTGAGAAGTACTCATGCGAGGTGCTCATGTTTGATTGTACAGCCTTTAACCCAAGCAGCGCTTGTATCAACATAATATTCTTTTTTCCAAATAGGACAACGTTGTTTAATGGCCTCGACAATAAAACGATTAGATTGGTATACCTCATCTCGATGTGGTGTGCTCGTACTAACAAGCATGCTAATTTCGCCCACATTAAGATAGCCTGAAAAATGAGCAATATAAACTTTTAACCTTGGAAAACGTTGCAAGGCTTCTTCGCTTATCTGTTTTAAAATGGTAGAAGCCAAGGGTTCACACACTTCATAATCAATACCCATCACTGCTTTACCGTGATTGTGATCTCGTACGACTCCAACAAAATGACACATTGCACCATTTTCATTTGCTGTGATATATGGAATCGCTTGGGCCGTTGTGATGGCCTCAGAAGTGATAAGGCATTGATAGAGATCGTTCATGATTAACCACCACAAACTGGAGGTAATAAAAATAAATGTTCGTTTCCTACTATAGGTTTTTGGTTATCTAGTATTTTTTCTTTTGATGCAACTAAAGACGCATCAAGCATTGATTGTGCTTGAGCTTTATCTGCTTCAGGACTAAGGTATTTTAGCAATAAAATTTTTAATTCCTGAGGATTGGGGAAGGTATCTGTTTCTATACTTAGTTCAGGCATTAAGAAAAAGTCCTTGGAAGGACCACAGCATTGAATAGTATATTTCACAAATTACTCCTTACAAAATAATCCTTTTTATTTTCAAATCAGAATACACCATTCTATTTAAATATCAAACTGGCACTACTGGCCATATGAAGCAAATGAAGGTATCGTTGTATTCAAAATGATTCAACCCGAAAGGAATCTAATGACAGCGCATAAATCCATAGAACAATTCTTTGAAGATACTTCTTATCGTATGATTCATGTTGGAGATAAAAAACCAAGCAAACGAAAAGCCTTGGCCATGGGGAAAATTTTTATTTCTCCTACAGTACTGGAAAAAATTCAGAATAAAGCGCTCGCAAAGGGAGATGCGTTGACCTTAGCTGAAATAGCAGGTATCAATGGGGCGAAATCCACGGCAACTTTACTTCCCCTATGCCATCCGTTGTCCCTAGATAGCGTTGCGATAAAAAATCAAATTAATAGAGAGGGATCGTATATAGAGGTTTTCTGTTATGTAGCTGCTTTTGCCAAGACAGGTGTTGAAATGGAAGCTTTAGCTGGAGTGCAAGCAGCACTCTTGTGCATCTATGATCTTTGTAAAATGTACGGGCATGAGATGTGCTTATCGGAGATAAGATTACTTTATAAAGAAGGGGGAAAAAGCCACAAAATATGCTATCCAGAGTACTTGCCTAAACTATTAACCATACTTGCAGAAACAGAAACGGAAACTTTAGCCCACAGGGACACTGCGATTCTTACTATAAGCGACAGAGCCTCTAAAGGCATTTATGAAGATAAATCAGGAGCCCTTCTTCACTCAATCTTAAAGAGCAAAGGAGCAAACATCATTGATTATCAACTCGTACCCGACGAGAAAACACTCATTATTGAGACAATTAAATCCATTATCCAAAAAAAGAAGCCTCATCTTATTTTTACAACAGGAGGAACAGGTGTTGGGCCTCGTGATGTGACACCTGAAGCCATTCAGGAAATAATTCACTATGAAATACCT
>JACPOX010000156.1:2915-18157 GCA_016191305.1 Legionella longbeachae
GAATAGAAGGTGCGTCACATACACCTTTCTCATGGTTAAGTCGAGCTGTCGCAGGTTTATATGAAAATACCCTTATTATTTCATTTCCAGGTAGTTGCAAAGCAGTGGAACAAGGAATAGAGGCTCTGCAAGGATTATTACCGCATGTGCTCAACATGATACAAGGGGAAACACATGATCAGTTATCATGAAGCATTAATGTTACTCTTAGATCAGCAATACAGATTGAATATTGAATGCATTAATCTCATTGATTCCTTAGGAAGAGTACTTGGCGAAGATCTTTATGCGCCGATTTCATTGCCAAGTTATGATAATTCAGCAATGGATGGCTATTCGCTGGTAGCCGAAGAAACCCAAGATGCCTCTGAGGATAATCCTATTTGGTTTATACAATCTGCTTGTATTGGTGCCGGCGAGTTTTTAAAAAAAACGACTCATGCACCTAAAAGTACGGTTGAAATCATGACAGGAGCACCTGTCCCCCATCCTTTTAATGCAGTTATTCCAGTTGAAAAAACACTAAGAAATAATAGCCAAGCCCCTCAGATGATAGGAATCACCCATGCCCTTAGTGTCGGTGAAAATATTCGGTATTCAGGTGAAGATATTTATAAAAATACATTCTTACTGGCCAAAGGAGAAGAAATTAATTCTCAACGAATCATGACTCTATCAGGTCTTGGTTTTCAGCAAATTCCAGTGTTTAAAAAAGTTAAAATTTTAGTACTCGCTACTGGAAAAGAAGTAGTTATTGATGGGACAATCGATACGCGTTTTCAACTTCATGACTGTAACACTCCTTTTCTGCAAACAAGTCTTTTAAATGATCTCAAGTGTGAAGTAACCACTGATCATCTTTTTTGTGATACCGATGATGAGTTTATAACGTTAATAAACAAGCAATTAAATCATGTGAATTGTCCTAATATTATTATTTCCACAGGGGCTGTTTCGGCAGGTAAATATGATTTTATTCCACGCTCTTTAAGAACAATGGGTGCCAAGATTATTTTTCATAAGGTTGCTATTCGTCCAGGAAAGCCCATTTTATTTGCTGTTTTCCCTAATGGTACTTTTTATTTTGGCCTTCCAGGAAATCCATCCGCTGTTGCTGCAGGTTTTCGCTTTTTTGTGTATCCACTTTTTCGTCTATTACAGAAAATGCCCGCAGAAAAACCTATTTTTGCTAAACTTAAACAAACGACTATATTAAAAGCACCCTTATGTTTTTTCCAAAAAGCATATCATTACATCGACGACAATGGTTGTTCTTGTGTAGACATATTACCCGGTCAAGCCTCATTTATGATTTCACCGATGTTAAAAGCCAATGCATGGGTATTGATTAATCAAACACCCTCTACCATAGAAAAGGATACATTGGTTCCTGTTTATCTGATGAGATTAATCAAAATTTAGTTTTGGCCCTAAAGGTATAATTTGGGTTGGATTGATGGTTCTATGGCTAAAATAGTAATGCTGTTTGATGTGTGAGAAATTTACAGTTTCACGTATCCCTGGATGATAATACAAACGCTCAAGATAAGATTGTAGCGCCTGATAATCACCAATCCGCTGTTGATTTGTTTTGAAATGTCCATAATATACTGCATCAAAACGGATAAGTGTGGTGAACAATCGCCAATCGGTTTCCGTCAATTGTTCTCCAAACAAATATTTTTGACCACTCAAGCGTACTTCCAATTCGTCAAGCAAATCAAATAATGAAATGTATGCCTCTTCATACGCTTTCTGACTTGTCGCAAAACCACATAGATAAACTCCATTATTAATTGCCTTATAAATTCGGTCATTAAGTGCATCAATTTCTGCTCGTAATGTTTCTGGATAATAATCATTCGTATCATGAGTTAAATGATTAAACGCTTGATTAAACTGACGAATAATTTGGGCGGATTCATTATTTACAATCGTTTTTTCCTTTTTATCCCATAAAACAGGTACAGTGACCCTACCACTATAATTTTTATCTGCTTTAACATAAAGTTCATATAAATAATTCAATCCATAAAGAGTATCGCCAGTCGCCCCCATCTCTTTTTTAAACATCCAACCATGTTCAAGCATGTGTGGATGAACTATAGAGACATCAATATAATCCTCCAATTTTTTCAATTTCCTGAAAATCAAGGTACGATGAGCCCAGGGGCAAGCAAGTGATACATACAAATGATAACGTCCTTTTTCAGCTGGAAAACGTGCATGAGGATCATTAGTGATTACTGAATGAAACTGGGTAGGCTCTCGTTTAAACGCACCACCCGTTTTAGAAGTATCGTACCAAACATCCTGCCATTGCCCTTCAATCAAAACGCCCATATTATTTTTCCAGTGAATTTATTATAAATATAGCATCACCCACTTGGTTTTAAACGAAGTGGAGAGCTTATAATTATCCTCAGGAACAGACCCATTTACAAGACAGTAATGCAACTTAAGGTTATACTCTTAACTTATGTAGCGCTCTATTTTGGGCATGCCCTTAAGATTAAGAAGAAATAAATTATGCAACAATTTTTTGATTATTCCCCAGAAGTAAAGTCTGCTATTGAACACAAAAAACCACTTTTAGCATTAGAATCGACGATTATTTCTCATGGAATGCCGTATCCAGATAATTATGAAACGGCGTTAGCAGTAGAACAAATCGTCCGTGAATATGATGTTACCCCGGCAACGATTGCCGTTATTGATGGCAAAATAAAAATTGGTTTGACTGCAAGCGAACTACAACAATTTGCTAACAATAAAAATGTTTTGAAGGCAAGCCGACGCGATTTACCATTTATAGTAGCTCAAGAATACTCTGCTGGAACCACTGTTGCGGCAACCTTATTTTGTGCAGCTAAAGCAGGTATTAAATTATTTGCGACCGGCGGGATCGGTGGTATTCATCGAGGTGATGCTCAAGATATTTCCGCTGATCTTATTGAAATAGCAAAAACACCCATTGCAGTGATTTGTGCTGGTGCTAAAGCGATCCTTGATTTACCTCGCACCTTAGAGTTTTTAGAAACAATGAGTGTTCCCGTTATTGGTTATCGCACACAAGTGTTACCCGCATTCTATACTGATTCCACCCACTATAAATTATCAACATGGACAAATGATGTTGCAGAACTCGCTAAAATTCTAAAAACCCATTGGGAAATAGGAATGTCTTCGGGAGTACTAGTAGCCAATCCAATTCCTGCAGAATTTAACATTCCTGTTGATGTAATTGAACCAGTCATCATGAATGCCCTACAAAAAGCAGAGCAAAATAATATTTCCGGAAAAGCATTAACTCCATTTTTACTAGCAGAAGTCTCGCAGCTTACACAAGGAAAAAGTTTGATTGCTAATATCGCATTAATCAAAAATAATGCTCGCTTGGGCGCTGAGCTGGCACAAATGCTATTTTGAATCCTAGTACCAAAAAGGAAAATGGCTTGTAAATGTAGGTTAATTAAGATTACCTTCAGTCATACAATCACCGATTGTATCTGTAGTTCGATCCTTGGTGACTAAAAATCCTGGATCCACAGATGAATACGTCATTTCTATTGGATTACATATCATCGCTCTAACCAATCTGGGGCCAACTCCAGGCATCCCCGCATGCATTACTTTTTTATTATCGATGAGTAATATATCGCCTTTTTTCCATAAACAAGAAGAATAATATCTGCGCATTGACTGGGCAAGTGCTTTAACTTCTTTATCATTAAAACAATTTTTAACTTTAGCTTTCTTCACTGAAGACAACTTATTTTTCCGACGGACGCTAAAATTATAAATTTTTGTGCGCAAGATTTTATATGAATTTTTTGGTGAATGAAAAAAGGAAATAAAAATAACTGCTAAAAATTCCAATGAATTAAAAACAAAACTTGGCAGTTTCCAAAAAAGCCGGTGCCAAAACCATACTTTATCTTTATAATCATTCATAAAACATTTTCTCAATTCTTTATTAAGCGTAGGTAGCTCAAACATGTTGATTTGCAGCGCTTTTTCTTGAGTTAGAGGATGCTCCCACACACTAGGCTTATACATTAAAACAAACTGATCTTCACCTTCACCAACAATAGGAAGATTATAATGTTTGCATATTTTTTTTACACTATCATGACTGATTTGATATCGTTCTGCTACTTCGGAAAGTGACCATTGGCAAACAAAAAAAAGAATTCGTTTCTAATTTTTCTTTCAGCTCGTCACTTAATTGATTGTAAATTTTTTGGGTGTTAATCAAACCTGTTTCCCCACCCAATTCCGAAGGAAGAAAACAGCAGAAACACAGATAACCGGGTACGTCAGCAGAATAATAGTTCTCAGTATGAAATCCACCAAGATACAAGGTTCCACCAGTTTTATAAACAGAGTTCGTATGCAAAACAAATTTGAGATTATCCACATGAACGCGCCCATTTTCTGACATAAATGCCTCATTAATGCCGCGAAATTCTGGAATACTTAAAATGATTTTTTCAAATTGCTCATCTGTAGTTATATTAAATCCTCTCAATAGAATTGCCCCGTATCGGGCCAAGTCATCAATTATCTGAGCGGAGTTGGTTTTCAAAAATTGTTGTAAATATTCAAACTCTGTTGAACCATCTGCTTCGATCACCAGTGGCATTTCATTTTCTTCAGATAAAATGAGTCGTTCATCTCGACGAAGAAAGCGCGTTTTTACTCCTTGGTACTCCTTGTGCATGCCTCAATACTCCTTAAAGATTGTCTGCATGTTGTTTAATAATCCTACCCAACAATAACTATAAAAAACTATAACATATCGGCAAAGCTATCGGAAAATAAATAACAAAATTAAAATATCAGCAGCATTGATGATGATCGGTATTCTTAACAATTGAGGATTCTTTTTTTGAAATTTCAGAAAAAAATCCAAACTTCGGAGAGTTATTCACTTTATTTTCTTTTTGGGGCTCAAGGGATAATGCTTCGAGAAGTAAATCACTTACATTTATCTCTGATTCATTTAAAAGAGCTATATTTTGTAAAAGTGGGCAAGTTAATTTTTTATTATGAGTACGAAGCCAAGTTAGCGGCTGAATATTTTTAAGATTAATTTTTTGATTTTTACATAATTCATTAATCTCAAAAGGAGATAAATAATCTTCTAAATAGAGTAAATTTTTTGTGATTTCAAAAGTCTTCGGCATAGTCTGCTTCAATGAGGATTCATTCCAATATGCGTCAAAACGCTGATCTAAATTTTTTGCGAATTGCATGCTCGTCAGGGAGCTACTTCGTCTAATCGCTAAATCCACATCAACTAATATCACTTCTCCACTATCAAGATTGGTAAGAAAATTTCCTAAAGTCGCAGCATCAAGAATAATTCTTCTTGTTGCACAATATATGTCGATTAGTTTAAGAACAACCTCCGCATCCGTAGCTTGTCGTGTATTTTCAAAAAAAGGAGCTACCCATCCTGATTTATAGAGTCCTGCTTTGGGTAAATGTTCATTGATTTCATTCCAAACCCGAACCGCTCTTTCTTTATCATTCATAAGGTTTGAAATTTTGTCAACATTAGAAAAAATGGGATATTTTAATACCCAGGGCCCCTTATACGGTTCATTAGGAACCAAAGGTATAGGAGTAGAAAAATTAGATTTCCAAACGGTGTTATAGCTACCCTTTCCAAGCGCCATCCATAAATACTCTTGACTCGATGAAGATGAAGATTGTGAATCAATTATTAATTTTTCTTGAGATTGAGTTTTTTTATCATCATTTTTTTCATAAGGTAGATTATCTGGCACAGGTAACATCCTTAGAGACTGGTCAAAAATTGTGTTTATTTTACATAAAAACACAACCCATGCAATGGTTTCGAAAAATAACTAATTCAATCTGAGGTATTAGTTAGGGTCTGCAATCAGACGCTCCTACTTCAAAAACCTCAGAAAAAACAGCCGTTAAAAATTCAATAACCGTTACCTTAGCCTGAAATATATTTTTCGCTAGTTTGTGGTTGGTAAATTGTTGCATGGTTAATTTTTGCAAATCTATACTTAAAAGTTCTTTTAACTCATTTGCCTCTGACTCTAAGGGTAATTTTTTAATTGGTTTTTCTTTCGCAAGAAAAATCTCACTTAGATTTACTTTATCAAAATTGATTTCTGCAAGACCATCTTCCTTTTTTCTATCATCCTGAGGAACCGCTTGTTTCAAGTCAACTTCACCACTATAGCGTCGTACTAAACCAATTTCAGAACCTAAACCTCGAGAACCATTTACCTTAACCCATTCAACCCATTGATCCAGCTCGATAGGGGAATTTTTTACCCAGGATAGCAATTTATTAAGCAACTCATCACCTAATTCATTTTCCGTAGAACCATTTTGTAATAAAGGTAGTTCGTGAAGCATTTTTGAAATTATTACATTAGTCAGAATATCTTTATGAAATCTTTGCCCTTGCTCAGGTACTAGCTCTAATTCCTGTTGCACTGTTCGGAGTGCATGATACAACATTAATCCTTTTCGAAAATCCTCGAGTTGTAGATCTTCTAATAATTCCTTATTAATGCTTTGGCAGTGCTTTGTTAAGTCTTCCGCAAAGGTTTCCAGTTCCAATTGATCGATAATATCAAAAGCTTGATTTGGGTGAGATAAATATTCATCTCTCGGACTCGAGCGACTAGAACCAGATTTGGAAGAAGGTGAAATCTCAATACTAGGTTGCAAAGTAAAATCTAAAGTAATCTCTTGCTCAATCTTAGGAGCAAATTCAAGATAAATTTTTGCATATGCTAATTTAAGTTGCTCTTTTATCTTGTTTAATTCTTCACCTGAAAACCCGGCCAACTTGAATATATTTTTTCCATGTTGTGATGAAAAGAACATTTCAAGCTCCAAATTCGCTTGTGTAGGAGTTAAAGTACCAATTTTTGCTATATTTTTTAGTTGGGACATTACCCTCTTTAATCCACCTTCGCCTTGCATAAAAGATAAGCCAACATATTTTATATCTGCATTATAATCTGCCCAATAAATAATGGTTATGATTAAAATTAGCCTCTTCAACATAACTATGCATCACCTTAAGATGTAGATGATCAGTACCACGATAGTAAGTTTCACATGAGTTTTGAACACATGTATGCGCTTTAGCCGCCGTATTAAAAACTAGGTCGCGGAATGATTGATGGGTTCTATTCATTGGGGCGATAAAAGCCCAAGTAATCACAGAGTTTTTTACCTGGAATTTGATAGGTACTTCAATTGTTTCCCCTTCGTCGAATAGTTCATAGACGATTCCTTGAGTTCTAGTAAATTGATGCCCTTGTTTTGAAAGTTCAAACAATTTCTCTCCATAGGCTTTTCTATCCCCATTGATAAGCAACTCTTGAAGTTTTTCAGCAAGTTCCGTTATCTTGAATGTCCACTGTTCGGTTTTCTGAGTTTTTAATAAAGTAATATTAAATGGCATAACAACACCCATAATGGTTTAAAAATTGCCTTAATTATGCCATTTAAACCTTATTGAATTATTAACTACCAATTGTAAAGTAAGATCTATGTATACTTTATATTTTGCGGTATATTAACAGCACTGCTGTGCATACAGCTGGCTGTTTTAAGATTAAATCCGAATTTTAAAAATTAGACAGGGCAATTATGGGTCGGACAATTAATAAATTATTATTTTATATCTTGAGCTTAATGAGTACTTCTGTTTTTTCTTTAGAACCAACGCCAATTGAAATAACTCTCCTCCCAAATAAGACTGTTGTTTTGACTAATACAAGTACAAAGACAATGACCCAATTGTGCGAAATGCATGTTGCATCACGGATCACACATTATATTTCCATTAAGGTAATAAGTGGAAAAGGCATTTTTAATGGTACAACTTTCAAAAAGGGCGACTCATTAATTTCAGCCTCATATAACATGCAACAAATTCCTTTTTCAGCCGCTCCCGGCACTCAGGTCGAAGTGACCAATTTAGGATCTTATTTAGTAAAGGCTATGTGCGGTTGAAATTCTGAAGTGCTAGGGTCTATTTACAATTCGCTATAGACCAAATAAAAATTAACACAAAATCTCTAGGGACACTACATATGCCAAGGCAAACATTTAAAATAGCCGTACCACTCATTTTGTTCACGATGGCATTTTATCTTATTTTGCTCCCTTTTATTCAATACCCATTAACTACCTTATTCAAACCTATCCCTATTTTCTTACTCATACTATTTACAATTCAAGTAAATTTAAAAAGACTAGAAAAATTCTTATTACTCTGCGCCTTAAGTTGTTCATTATTTGGAGACATTATTTTGACTCTTCCAATAAAAGCAGCGATACAAATAGGAATTGTGACATTTATGGTGACGCACTGTACTTACATCTGCTTGTTTTTAAGAAATATGCAGTTTGAATGGAAACGCTTTGCCTTTTTTCTACCTGTGTTGGCATTAGTGATCGTGGGTTTTTATTTATTATGGCCTTATCTGGGTGAAATGAATAAACCCGTAACGGTCTATATATTTCTGCTTACATTAATGGTATTTTTCTCTTTTCAAGTGAAACAGCATGCTCTTTTAATTGGCGTTGGAGCCTTGTTGTTTTTATTATCTGACTTCGTTTTGGCATTAACATTATTTGTATTACCCAATAATAAACCAACAACCATGTTAATAATGCTTTTCTATTATACCGCTCAATTTTTATTAGTAATGGGTGTGACACAGACAAAACTGAATTTACTGTGTTATCACAATTCAATCACAAAGCTCAGGAAGAGTTTGAAATGCGTAAATTGCTGTTTATAGGGCTGATTACCTTACTTCTAATAGCCTGCAAAAAAGAGCAACAATCGTTTAGTGGGTATGTGGATACCGATCTTGTGTACTTATCCGCAGACTTTGGTGGGCGACTTTCTGATTTGGCAATATTGAAAGGGCAATTAGTCAAAAACAAACAGTTTCTTTTTAAACTTGAACAAACCAGTGAGCTGTATCAGGTTGAGATGAGTCAGCTAAATAATAAAGAGCTGCTTGCCCAACGCCAACAAATTATGATCCAGCTTCATTATAATGAAATAAATTATCGCCGCACCCTCGGAATGCGCAAACAAAATGCCGCAAGTCAAAATGATCTTGATGCAGCCCTAAGGGATTTGAACATTTCAAAACAACAACTCGCTGATCTGGATGTGAAAGTCCAAAACAACCACATTGAGACCGCAGATAAAAAATGGCATCTCACTCGCAAAGAAAATTTTGCACCAGAATCTGGAATTATCTTTGATACTTATTATACAAAAGGTGAGTATGTATTAGCGGGCAACCCTATTCTCTCATTAATCACCAAAAATAATATTAAAGCCATATTTTTCGTCCCGGAAGAAAAATTAAGTCAATTGCGACTTAATGGTAAAGTAAAAATTACTACCGATAATAATCCCAATTTTGCTAGGGGTCACATTTTCTATATTTCAAATATTGCTGAATATACTCCCCCAATTATCTATTCTCGCGAAGAACGTCAACGTCTGGTATTTAGAATTGAGGTAAAAATTGATTCACCAGATTTAGAAAAAATACATCTCGGTCAACCCGTGACTTTGGAATTAGCGTAATGAGTCATTTTGCTATTGATGTTCACGGATTAACAAAAAAATTCGACGAAAAAATCGCTGTTGACCATATCTCTTTAAGAGTAAGAAAAGGGTCTATATTCGGTTTTCTTGGTGCAAACGGGAGCGGGAAAACAACAACCATCCGTATGATTTGTGGTCTTTTAACACCAACTGATGGAGAAGGAAGTTGTTTAAATTACAACATTAGAACCCAAAGCGACAAGATAAAAAAAAACTCAGGATATATGCCACAAAAATTCAGTTTTTATACCGGATTAACTGTCTATGAAAACCTTCGATTCATCGCAGATATTTTTCAGATTAAAAATCCAGTTCAAACAATCCAAGAAATGCTTCTGGATATTGGACTTGATAGCTATCGAAATATACAGGCCGGTAACTTGTCAGGAGGATGGAAACAACGGCTAGCTTTAGCATGCAGTTTATTGCATAAACCCCAATTATTGTTTTTAGATGAACCTACAGCAGGAGTTGATCCCAAAGCTCGTAAAGAATTTTGGGATTATTTACATAAAATCTCATCACGTGATGGTACTACTGTACTGGTAACTACACATTACATGGATGAAGCAGAAAAATGCACTGATCTTGCCTATATTAACCAAGGAAAATTATTGTACATAGGTAGTACAAAAAATTTGATTCCTCAATCTCAAGTTAAAACTTATGTATTAGATGGGGATAGAAAAGAACAAAATACATTAATTGAAAAAGTGAATGATTCATACCCAGAACTTCTTGCTTCTATTGTAAATAACGACTTACGAATTTCATCGCGCAATCATGAAGAACTAGACAAACTGATCCAAGAAAATACCAATCTATCCTTTAAAGCAGTGACTCCTTCATTCGAAGAAGTATTTATTGGATTGATGCGATGAATTTTAAAAATCACATAGAAGGAATATCTTTAGCCCGTCTTGTGGGATTAATCCGCAAAGAGTTCATTCTTATTACCCGAGATCGTGGCACCATCGCTATGTTAGTAGTGCTTCCTATTATGTTACTTGTGCTCTTTGGATTTGCAATTCAATTTGATCCAAAACATCTGCCGACTACTATTATTAGCTACGATGAATAAAAAAAATCAAGACTTTGCCAATGGAAAAATAAGTTTTGCTTTTACTATTCCTCCTGATTTTACTCGTAAATATATTCGAAATGAGAATCCACAGCTTTTGGTTGAAATCGATGGTTCTGATCCTGGCAGCAGTGCCTCTGCTCTTGGGAATGCTCTGCCCATACTTAATCAGACTCTCGATACATTTAACAAACAAGGTTTAGGTTCTCCATCATTAAGTAACATGAAAAGGAATGTTAATCTGACTATTCACAGGCTTTATAATGAATCGAATACCAGTTCTTATAATATTGTTCCTGGTCTTATTGGTGTATTACTCACTTTAACCATGGTAATGCTCACCTCGACCGCTATCACCTCAGAAAAAGAATCGGGTACTATGGAAATGTTGTTAAGTACCCCTCTCAAGCCTACTGAGATTATTCTTGGTAAAGTAATACCTTATATCGTTTTAGGTTATTTACAGTTAACCAGTATTTTAATTTTTGGCAAGTTAATTATTAACATCCCTACTGAAGGAAACTTATTGCTGCTTTACCTCGCTGCTGCACCATTTATTATTGCAAATTTAATGGTTGGAATGATTTATTCAACACTTGCCAGAACACCGATGCAAGCCATGCAATTGAGTGTTTTTTATCAATTACCTTCAATGTTTTTATCAGGCTATATTTTTTCTTTTTATGGAATGCCTCTTTGGGCGCAAACTATAGGATACTGTTTACCAATGACCTACTTCGTTCGTATTACGCGCGGGATCTTACTAAAGGGCAACACATTCGGCCAAATTATTCCGAACATTTTACCTATTTTATTGATTGCCTTTATTTTGATTATCTTGACTGGCAAAATATTTCGAACAAAACTCGACTAAATTATGAAACTAAAAATTATCTTAATCAATTTATTAGCTATTTTACTTGGAAGTTGTTGCAAAACATGTATTATTCATCATGAGAAAGTGAAATATCCCGAAAGTACACGCAGTGGGATAAAATATATTCATGACAAAACTGAGCTGAGTCGAATTGCATGGTGGAAAAAACTAAAAGATCCGCAACTTAATCAGTTTATAACTCAAGCATTATCCTGTAATAATCAAATTAAAAGTTCTTACGCAACAATTGAGCAAGCACAAGCTCAACTTAAAACAGCTCAATATGCGTGGATCCCCACTCTTGATGCCAGTGCAAATGGTTTTGCAGGTGGGACCTGGAATTCACATATTAATCCAAACGGCTCACTGGCGAATAATCCTTTTTTTGCCAATCGTTCTAATATAAGTTTTCGAGGATATTACTCCGGTTTTGTTCCATCATATACTTTTAACATTTTGAATAATATTAACAACATTAAAGCAGCCAAAGCTTCTTTAGCCATTCAGCAAGCACAAACCCAATCAACAAAATTAGGGATTATTAGTCAAATGAGTGGAACTTACTTTATGCTTTTAAGTCAACGCGAACAATTAGCTGTGGAGAAAACCTTAAGTAGGGATTTAAGGAAATTACGTCAACTCGAAAAAGTTCGTTTCCAAAAAGGTGCTAGCGACATTGAAACAATTATGAGTATTGATCAACAGATAGCACAAGAAGAAGCAAAGATACCACAGATTGAAAATATCGTTACACAAAGTGAAAATACGATTCATCTTTTATTAAATCAAAATCCCGGCCCTATCGCTACACATCAAAGGTTGCATTCACTTAACTTAAATCATCTGATTCCCCAATATTTACCTTCATCAGTGTTAAAAAATCGTCCCGACATTATGATTGCATTAAATAACCTCAAAAGAGCTAACGCAGAGATTGGAGTTGCTTATTCGGCTTTTTTCCCAACAATTTCTTTAACTGGTTTAGTAGGAAAGGCTTCTGTTGATTTAACCAACCTTTTAAAAATAAGTACTAATATCTGGATTGCTCAAGCTACAGGCGCAACGAAAATTTTTAATCCAAGCGCTTACCAAAACATCAAATCAGCCAAAGCTGGGTTTAATGCAACATATTATGAATACTTACAAACCCTTAGATCCGCTTTTGCCGATGTGGATGATAATCTGACCTATGCACAAAAAAACAGATTGTCCTATTTAAAAATACAAAAAGGGTATTTGGCCGCAAAACAAGCATATACTATTTCTTTAACACAATATAAAGCCGGTGCCAAAGATTATCGCAATGTTGTTAATGCAAAAATAAATCTCGGACGAAATCAGTTGAGTTTATTACAGGAAAAAGCTCAATTACTTGATAGCATTGTGCAAGTGTATAATGCTGTTGCCGGAGGTTATGATGTAGATAAATGCGAGGGACATTGCCATTAAGGATTTTGTAGGTTGGGGCCAGGGCTATGTGTTAGGCTGGCGTTCATGTTGAGCCAGGGACCCAACCTACATTTTAAAACCGCTTTAATGGCAGTGCCCTCCCGGGAGAGCCTCTATACTCCGCGCTGGAATTTTCTAAGCTTTTTCTTCTAATGCTTTTTCAAGTACCTTAACTAACCTTTTTGCCTCAGGAGAAGTAGTCGAATAGAAATAGTCAATAAGCTCGCCTTTACGATTAATCACATATTTATGGAAATTCCATTTAGGTGCAGTTCCAAATCCCAATTGCTGCCTAGCCCAAAGATAAAAGGGATGCGCATTTGTTCCTGAAACAACCTCTTTTGTGGTCATAGGAAAGGTGACGCCATAGTTCACTTTGCAAAAATTGGCAATTTCTTCTGCCGTTCCTGGCTCTTGGCCACCAAAATCATTTGAAGGAACTCCAAGAATAACCAACCCCTGATCTTTATATGTTTCATAAAGTTTTTCTAAGTATGCATATTGAGGAGTAAACCCGCATTTTGATGCAGTATTTACTATGATTAAAACTTTTCCCTGAAAAGAACTAAGAGGCAAAGGTTCATGCCCACGCAATGTATGAAAGGAATAATCGTAGGCATTATTGCTGCTGCACTTAGTTGAATCAGCAGCTGCGATATCAGAAGTCATAATGTACCATCCTAATAATAAAGTAAGGAAACGCATTGTTATATACCATAGGCCTTGTAAAGCAAGAATGGAAAAATTATATTTGTAGATAGGATTTATTTTTTTAGTTTATACAAGGTACTTAGCTGTTACAATCATCAAGGACCATTATTTTTATGTTATTTCGTGCAAAATTAGATAAAGTCTTTTTTTCGGAACCACCTGCGTTGGATTTTCGTTATTATTTAAATAATATAATTCAGCATGAAGAATGTACTTTTTTTATAGAATCTTTATCTACTCTGAAAAATTTATTGGCTGAAAAAAGTATAAGGAAAGAAAATCCTGTTCTACGCTTTTTAGTTGACTTGGATGGCACTGCATGGTTTGCAAGAGAGACCTATCCTGGCATTCAAGCCCCAAAACATTTTCAGATGACAGGAGAATCCCAACAAAATGCTTCTTGCAGAACCGCTGGGAATATAAAATTTACTCGTTCAGATTGTAGCGTTTTGAAAACCCTTAATCACCGAAGCGGTGATTTTCAACCCTCTTTCCATTCTCTTAGATTATTTATAGCTATACTCGTATTAAACGAAGAACGATTACCTTTTAAATTACCTAGAATACTGGTTGTAAAAGAATTAAACAATAATGGCGATGTGGCATATAAACATAAATGGCCTGTTGTGCAAATTAGAGAATGGATTCTAAGTTTTATTGATAATGAAGACCTCGTTATGCGATTAAAAAAACAGGATGCAGGTATCAAAAAAGTACATTACAAAGCACACATCAATGAGCTATGTAATGAGGTTTAAAAACAATTTTAATGCTAGGAATCTTATAAATGAAAAAATATTCTCTCTTTTTATTATTATCACTTAGTGTGTTTCACTCGAACAGTTTTGCTGCGCATTTAACTATTGAAAGTCCTGCTTTTAAAAAAAATAGTATGATTCCAGCTCAATATACCTGCGATGGGAAGGATGAATCACCTCCCTTGACCTGGCGTAATATTCCAAAAAATACACAGTCCCTTACGCTTATTATTGAAGATCCCGATGCACCAGATGAGGCATGGAATCATTGGATTTTATTTAATATAGCACCAACAATGAACAAATTAGATGCTGGAAGCCCCGTCCCCCCTGGAGCTGCAAATGCAAAAAACAGTTGGGGCGGACTAGATTATAGAGGCCCTTGCCCATCTATTGGGGCACATAGTTATCATTTTAAATTATATGCATTGGATAAAGAATTAACTTTGGGAGACAATACAACAAGAGATTTAGTACAAAATGCAATGACAGGACATGTTATCGCAAGCGCAGAGTTAGTTGGACTCTATCAACGATTTAAAAATTAATTGCATTTAATCGCGAAGATCGATTCAACCATAATGGCACAAAACCTAATAGAATTTCCCCTACGCCAATATATCGGCCATCCAATGAAATTGGGGAATACTAAAACAGGCTATAAAAATTAAATAGGGAGCTTTGAGTGGAGCAAATAATCTAACCTATTAATTAACAGAT
>JACPOX010000101.1 GCA_016191305.1 Legionella longbeachae
AAAAGAATTTTTTAAATCTGTTTTTTCATCCTCAACTTTTGGGTTTTCATTTTTAGTCTGAAAGTCTTTCAAATCCTTTTTGAAAGAAATCTGTCCATCTTTAATAGCTTGTGAAGTTATTTTTTGAAGCTTTTCAATCTCTTCATCAACATTTTTTATTTTGAATATTTTTTTTAAAGCGGCAAAAAAAGGTTGTAAAAAACTCTTTTGTTCCGTTGTTTCCTTCGATTTATTAAGATAATTAGAAAGTGCATGGAGTGTCAGAGGATTCATCTTGACGATATTTTCTGTAACTGCATTTTTTGTAAAAAAACTATCTTGAATTTGTTGGCAATTACTCTTACAAGCCTTCAAAACAGAATGTGCATTATCATACATTTTTTCGTTCTTTGTAAATATTCCTTTAATTGTTTCAAATATTGTAATTGCTGTGGATATTCCAAAATAAGTGGATATTCTTTAAGTTTATTCTCCACATCATTGAGAATTTTCACCACAATATCAAGACTTTCTCTCAACTCTTTGGAACAGTTATCAAGTTCATAAATCGAAAGCATATTAGGATCCTTTATAGTTCGAGTTCCTAACCCGGAGACATCAATGGTATGATTGTCAGTAAGTTTATAAAAATATCTATCTTGTTTTAGATACATAAACATTATTCCCAACTATCAATAGAAACAATTCTTATTACTCGCATCAATATCCACAATCTCTGTTTCTTAACAAAAAAAGTGCATGGAGAACCCCGCATTTGATAAAATGCATACTTTTAAAAAGTGCTTATTTAACACTCTTCATATGATATTAGTCCAAAAATGAAATTAATCTACCTATTAACTCACTTAATTTGTCGTTTCAAGCGAAGAATACGACGAAAAGCATCTTCAATTCGTTGCAGTTCAATTTTTTGTTCGAGAACTAAGCGTTCAATAATTGCTATTACTTCGGGCGCGGAAATTTTATCCAGTTGATTAGCAATGATGATCATATCAGCTCCCGCATTGATTGTTAGGCACAAAGCTTCATCAAGCGAATAATGATCTGTAATTGCTTGCATTTGTAAATCATCACTAATAATGACACCATCATACCCCATCGTTTTTCGCAACAAACCAGTTAACATCTCATAAGATAAAGTGGCAGGTAAGCCCTGACCATCCAAATGTTTATTGACTACATGCGCCGTCATGATCATTGTCGGTTTATGAACATCATGTACCAATTGATAATAAGGTACTAATTCCTCTGTCTGGAATGTCTCTGTAACATCAACGCAGCTTTTATGGGTATCTCCAAGAGCACTTCCATGCCCAGGAAAATGTTTGTAACAACATGCAATACCGTAATGTTGAAATACCTCAACAAATTTTCTAGCCAGACGAATCACTTCATCAGGATTAGCGGAAAAGCTACGATGTAACGCTCCAATAATCACTTGCTCACCTTGTAAATGCAAATCTACAACCGGTGCAAAATTAAGATTGAATCCTAAATACTTTAGAGTGGATGCCATTTGAGATAATTCTGCATGCAGCGCTTCTGGAGCTAACTGCGCCAACTTATATACGCTCATAGTTGGTAAACAATCATCAATAAGTTCTAACCGATCAATAGCTCCTCCCTCATAATCGATAGCAATTAATAAAGGTAAGACATTATTCTCAAATGATACTTGTGCAGAATAAGAATTAAGCTGATGAGTTAATTTTTTTATTTGGGTCTGGTTTTTTAAATTCTTACCATTGGATCCAGTAGCCGCATCCTTATCAAATAACAAAACGCCACCTAATCCATCTGAAGACAACCATTCAGAAACCTGACTTTTGTCGTGAATCTCACAACCATCAAAACCCATAACTAACATTTGACCGATTTTGTTTCTTAGAGTAATCATTACTAGACCCTATATTTTTTTGGGTGGGATTATGGGAATATTGTTAAAATCACATTTACAATTATTTGATGCGTCAGGAGGTAATGGAACTTGTGAAAAATCAGAGGGAAAACAAACCGAAATATTCCACGCAGTTTCACCTGGGTTTACATTATTTGGCAAAGACCAGTAATTTCTAGCAGTGTAGGTTTTCCCTATTTCATTTTCCCAGATAGCGGGAGTAAACCGCGCACGATACATCAATTTTCCTCCTGGTTCGCAAGGAAAAGTCTGACGTACCCACAGTTTGCCAGCAGGGACTGTGACCGTAGTTAATACTTTATCCGTCGTCGAATCCATTACATCTACAAAAACATTATATTTTAGCCAACAGTTATCCTTGGCCAAGGTATAATAACAAGTAATTGCCCACAGTGAGCTAGATGATAGGAAACTTAGAATTAAAATAAAAACTCTTTTTAACATAGTTCAATCCTTTTATTTCAAGAGCTTGTTAATTATTTCTTTGGGCTTCAAAGCGTTGATAAGTGTAAAATGTTAACAGCTTTAAAGCTATTTACCTATAGTATAATATATAAGATCAATTATAAGATGAATTTTGGTCAACACAAGGGTTGATTTTATAAGCCGACCTGTATAAGCTTGCCCGGATGGAGAGATGGCCGAGCGGTCGAAGGCGCACGCCTGGAAAGTGTGTATACGGCAACGTATCGAGGGTTCGAATCCCTCTCTCTCCGCCAAATTTTACCTAAATCAGGGATAATCGAGTTGTAGTCGATTCAACTGCCAGATTTGATATTCCCTTAGGTTCTTTGCTTTGATGGAGCTAAACACTTAATTTGTAGCGTTATTCATTTAGGGACATAACAAATGAGATTAATTATAATAGGAATTTTGTTATCATTTAATGTAATCGCTAGCGATTATTACCCTAAACTGACTTCTCAGGATCAGCCATGGTCTATCACTGCAAGCACAGGCAGCGGTAATTATCAAATAACGGCTAGTAATAGAAACACTGCATTAGGAAGGTTGGCCCTGGCTAATGAAATGCTTCTTGCAGGAAATATTGCTTTTGGCTTGGAATTAGGCTTACAAACAGGTAATCGAATTACACTGGACATTACTCAAGAAACTTTGAATGTCCTTACAAAATGGATCTCAATACCAACTACTCTGGCACCCACGCTTGATCTATTAATTACAACAAAAAGTGATCCCTTAGGTGACAGCTCCTTTTTCGCTCAACTAAAAGGCGGCCTTGCTTACAGACATTGGCGAGATGATCGTTTGCCCTTTAACGATATTTCTCAATTAGCTGCTGAAATTCAAGCAGGTTTTGGTTACCCAATCACAGCTTTAGCTAATTTGAATTTACTGTATCAAGGAATATTTAGTGGTAATGGTCCCAATTTTCATTGGAACACTTACTCGAAAAAAGAAAGTTTATCTAATATCCCAACCTTACATGCCTTACTAGTTGGATTATCTGTTAATTTATAAAAATAATTAATCGGGCTTCAGCATAGATCATTCAAAGCACATTAGACTATAATTTAATCAAATTAGATAAAACAAACTTCTTAATTGATTTCAAGGGGTATTATCATGAAAGAAATACATTATGCCTATAAAATAACACACGACGCATCTGGTTTGAAATGCCCGCATTCTGCATTGGAAAATGCTAAAATGGTAGATCTATTAAAAGAAATAGAAAAGCAACATAGTGATGGAATATTTTGGATATTTAAACAATTTGGTAATCAGCCTCAAGAAGCACTTTGTATCATAGATTGTTCTAAGAAACGAATTTACTTTCATTATTCCGGAGAAGTGGATGACCTGGATAAAGCTATAGCCAGTTTAAGTCATTAGGAGTCAGCCAGAACCGACAAGAACCATTTAAAATCAAATTGAATAATTTTTAATATTATTGAATTAATTTAACACATAAAAACTATAGACAAATGATTGTATTTTAGTCACTATTCAACTCGATTTTTCAAAAAAGAGTATGCACATGTTTTTTAAAGTTAAAAAAATTATTTTAAGCTCTATCCTTTTTAGCCTATTTCATTGCGCTTATGCTACAGCAGTAAAACATATCGAAAGCGATACAGCAATTCAAAATGCTGTTTTAGTCTACATTAACGAATACAGGCAGCAACATGGTTTATCCAATCTTAAAATGGATAATCATATCGTAGATCAAGCCAGACAACATTCTTTAGATATGGCCAACCACCGTATGCCTTTCGGCCACAAATATTTTGAAAAACGTATTGCCAAACTTCATTCCCAAATTAAAAATTCTGGTGCTGGAGCTGAAAACGTTGCTTACAATTATAAAGATGCTCATGAAGTAGTAAGACAATGGATAAGGAGCCCAGGTCATAAAAGAAATATTGACGGCCACTACGACCTGACCGGCATAGGTGTTGCTCGTGATAAACAAGGCCGACTCTATTACACTCAGATTTTCCTGCAAACTGGTAAAAGCACTAACCATGCGACACGAAGATCTTTTAGAAGCTTAAACCCTTTCTTCGGTCACTGGAAATGATCTACAGCTAGGTAATTTCAACTAGCTTTTTAAGAGTGATAAACGTTCACGGGGTATTTATTTAAAATTACCTGAATAAATTGCCGTCATTGCGAACGGAGTGAACAATTCCAATACAGATTTCTAACGAAGCATCGTACTGGATATGCTTCGCCACGACTCGCAAAGACGAAATTTACATACCCAGTGAACGTTTACAGAGAGGCGAAACATTCTTTAGCAAAGATAAATCTAGAGTTCTTTAACTTTTTTACTACGCTCATCATACAATTAGTTTTTTCATCGCAATGAATCCGAGATAACCATTTAGCTGATTTTTTATACGAAAAAAGTATTATATATTAATTTTTTTTGCCCCTTATGAATATTAGAACTATTATTAACGCGCTTCATTCAAAGGTGACGAGATTGATAAAGATAAGGATGACATGGGGAATTATTATATTCTCAAACTTAACTAATTCTTTGCAATAAATCACAAAAATCGCATGGAATTTCCATTAATAATGGCCTATTATTGAATCATAGACAGTATACATTGTTCAGCCAACAATACACATTTGGGAGCCAGATTGAGAGTGCGGTGAGCAAGCTTAGCTTGAACTAAGAAGCCAAAAACACTCCAGAGGAGTCCACATTGGTTAACAGGACTGTACTCAATCTTACTGTCTATATAAATTCCATAAAAGGCGTATTTAAGAGATACGCCTTTTTTATTAATCTACTGAAGTTCTATGGTCAAATAATCAAAATTTGAGTTAACATACTACATGGATAAAATGGATATGAACTCCAATGGATATTTTACTAATCGTTCTTATATTATTTTTTTTTGCTTTATCCTTCGGGTTAATCAAGTTTTTTGATTATTTAGCAAGGAGCGAGTCATGAGTGTCTATTTATGTTGCGGAATAATTGCTTTTGTATTACTAATTTATTTACTCATCGTATTATTCAGACCTGAGTTATTTTAGACCTAGAAATTGAAATGGACTTCTTATGACAAATATTGGTTTACTCCAAATTGTATTCTATATCTTTTTTTTACTACTTCTTGTTAAACCATTAGGTTGGTATATGGCAAGAGTATATGAGGGCAAATCCTGTGGGTTAGATTCGATATTAAAGCCTTTTGAGCGATTGATTTATAAGCTCTGTGGGATAAATATCCAACAGGAAATGGGATGGAAAACCTACTTGGCCAACATGCTTTTGGTCAATTTGCTCGGAATCTTGTTAGTTTATCTGCTGCAACAAATCCAATTTTATTTACCACTTAATCCGCAAAAGTTTGTTGCCCCCTCGTCTGATCTTGCTTTTAATACAGCTATAAGTTTTGCATCCAACACAAACTGGCAAGCCTATGCTGGTGAAACAACGATGAGTTATCTGACACAAATGTTGGCACTTACTGTACAGAATTTCATTTCAGCTGCAACGGGAATGTCCTTATTAATTGCCCTAATACGAGGTATTGCAAAAGATGAAAGCACTGGTCTAGGAAATTTCTGGGTGGATACCGTGCGCGGAATACTCTTTATCTTACTTCCTTTGTCAATGATTTTAGCATTAATCCTGTGCTCACAAGGGGTTATTCAGAATTTTAAACCCTACCAAAAAATTGATTTATTACACCCTTTTAACTATCAGCAAACTACCACGGATTCTGAAGGAAAACTTGTATTAGATAGCCAAGGTCATCCCAAAACTACGTCTAAAAGAATAACCGAACAAACTATTCCAATGGGACCAACAGCATCACAGATTGCCATCAAACAACTAGGCACTAATGGAGGGGGATTCTTTAATGTTAATTCTGCTCATCCATTTGAAAATCCAAATCCATTGACTAATTTTCTCGAAATGATTGCCATTCTACTTATTCCCGCTGCTTTTTGTTTTACATTTGGGTTGATGGTGCATGATAAACGACAGGGATGGGCAATATTAATTGCTATGTTGATTCTTTTTCTTCCTTTTTTAATGATTGAAACCCTGGCCGAACAAAAAGGGAATCCGTCATTTTATCAGATGGGAATTGATACAAGAGCCCAATCTGCTCTTTATCCTGCGGGAAACATGGAAGGTAAAGAAAGCCGTTTTGGTATTATTAGTTCAGCAATTTGGGTCACAGCCACAACCGCTGCCTCTAGTGGTTCCGTGAATACGATGCATGATTCACTCACACCTATTGGTGGCTTGGTGCCATTATGGATGATGCACTTAGGTGAAGTCAGTTTTGGTGGAGTAGGATCAGGTTTGTATGGCATGTTATTGCTAGTCTTTATCACGGTGTTTGTAGCCGGTCTCATGGTGGGTAGAACCCCTGAATACTTAGGCAAAAAAATTGAACCCTATGAAATGAAAATGGCGTCCATTGCAGTTTTAATTATGCCTTTAAGTGTACTTATTTCGACAGCTTGCGCAGTTGTAACTTCTTCCGGAACTGACTCTATAGCAAATCCGGAGGCTCATGGTTTTTCAGAAGTACTCTATGCATTTACTTCCATGGGTAGTAATAATGGCAGTGCTTTTGCTGGTTTAAATGCCAATACACCATTTTATAATATCTTAGGCGGTTTAGTGATGTTAATTTCTCGATATTGGATTGCTATTCCCGCACTGGCAATAGCCGGCTCACTCGTTAAGAAAAAACGCATTCCAAATAGTCTAGGTACACTAACCACACATACCCCCCTTTTCGTAGTTCTATTGGTTTGCATTGCTATTATTATCGGCGCATTGTCTTTTTTACCGGCCCTTGCTCTAGGCCCTATTGTGGAATACTTGATGCTTTGGGAAAAATATGGGTACTAAAAATCATTCAATATGGGATCTAGGCATTATTAGAGTTGCACTCATTGATGCTTTTTTAAAATTAACCCCGGGTACTCAAATAAAAAATCCCGTAATGTTCACTGTGTATGTGGGATCATTGATTACCACGGGTCTTTTTATTCAGGCACTAATGGGAAATGGCGAAGCACCTACATCTTTTATTCTGGCAATTACGTTATGGCTCTGGTTCACCTTATTGTTCGCTAATTTTGCAGAGGCAATGGCTGAAGGTCGAGGTAAAGCACAAGCACAGGAATTACGTCGAGCTCGACGTGATATTCAGGCTAAAAAATTAGTGAAAGCAACAAAAAATGCAAAATTTACTCTAATTCAATCAGCACTATTACGTACCAATGATCTGGTATTGGTCGAGGCAGGTGATTTCATTCCTAGTGACGGCGAAGTCATTGAAGGTGTTGCTTCTGTAAATGAAAGTGCAATAACAGGAGAAAGTGCACCAGTCATCCGTGAAAGTGGAGGCGATCGAAGTGCTGTAACGGGAGGGACTCAAGTCATTTCAGATTGGCTCATTATTCGTATCACTTCTAACCCCGGCGAAACATTCCTAGATAGAATGATTTCTCTAGTGGAAGGAGCTAAACGACAAAAAACACCTAACGAGCTCGCTTTAACTATTTTACTCGCGGCATTGACGATTATTTTTTTAGTGGTTTGTAGCACCCTACTCTCATTTTCACTGTATAGTGTACATTTAGCTAAAACAGGATCAGCAATTACCATAACTGTTCTTGTCGCACTCTTTGTATGTCTAGCTCCAACAACGATTGGCGGTTTACTTTCTGCAATCGGGATTTCAGGTATGGATAGGATGATTCAAGCTAATGTTATTGCCTTATCAGGAAGAGCAGTAGAAGCTGCCGGTGATGTTGATGTTTTATTGCTTGATAAAACAGGAACCATTACTCTAGGAAATCGCCAAGCCACCGAATTTATACCTGCAGAGGGAGTCAGTGTAAAAGATCTGGCCGATGCAGCACAATTGGCTTCTCTTGCTGATGAAACTCCCGAAGGCCGAAGCATCGTGATTCTAGCCAAAAGAAAATATAAATTAAGAGCACCAAAGCTTGCTCAACTAAAAGCAACCTTTATTCCTTTCACTGCTCAAACTCGAATGAGCGGTGCTAACCTCGGAGGTCGACAGATTCGCAAAGGTTCTGCCCAGGCAATCGAAGAATATATAAATCAGTTAGGCGCTATTTTTCCAGAAAATGTGAAAAAAAATGTGGAGTTAATCTCTCGACAAGGAGGAACAGCACTGGTTGTGGCTGAAGAAAGCAATATTTTAGGAATAATTCATCTTAAAGACATTATTAAAGGAGGTATTCGCGAGCGCTTTGCACAATTAAGACAAATGGGAATTAAAACCATTATGGTGACAGGCGATAATCCTTTGACAGCAGCCTCAATTGCAGGTGAAGCAGGAGTAGATGATTTTCTTGCCAATGCAACACCCGAAGATAAGCTTAAATTAATCCGTGAATTGCAAGCAGAGGGACATTTAGTGGCAATGACTGGTGATGGAACTAACGATGCGCCAGCACTTGCTCAAGCTGA
>JACPOX010000102.1:0-2246 GCA_016191305.1 Legionella longbeachae
GGACTCGGAGGAGGGGGATTTTGGTTATTGCATCAGGAAAAGAATCATAAAAATATTTTTTTAGATGCTCGAGAAGCAGCACCTATGGCTGCCAAAAAAGATATGTATTTAGCTGTTGATGGAAGTGTTATACCAGATTTATCTTTAAATGGAGGTTTAGCAGCCGCAATCCCTGGGGAGCCTGCAGCTTTAGTACACATTGCAAAAAATTATGGAAGGCTGCCTTTAACAAAATTACTTGCCCCAGCTATTAAATTAGCAGAAGAAGGCTTTTTAGTTGATAAGCAATTACATTCCTTTTTAAAAAGAGAAGATCGATTAGAGCAAATCAGAAAATACCCCGCTACAGCCGCTGTTTTCCTAAAAGAGGGCCGTCCTTATTTAATTGGTGAACGCTTAATCCAAAAAGACCTGGCCAATACATTAAAATTAATTGCTAAAAAAGGTGAACAAGGTTTTTATGCTGGTGAAATAGCTGAACGTTTAGTCAAAGGAGTTAATGCCGCTGGAGGTATTTGGACACTAGCTGATTTAGCTCAATATCGTATAAAGATAAGAGAACCTTTGGTGGGGGCTTATCATAATATGTTAATTATTACCGCTCCTCCGCCTTCTGCGGGTGGTATCGCTTTATTGACGATGCTCAATATATTATCTCATTATTCTTTGGCCTCATTTTCTAAAGTGCAATGGATACATTATTTAGTCGAGTCTATGCGCCTTGCTTATTGGCAACGTGATCAATTTCTTGGAGATCCAGAATTTGTTTCTATCCCTGTAGAAAAGTTAATTTCTGCAGCAAATGCCAAGCAGTTAAGTACATTGATTCCTCAAGATAAAGCAATTCCCAGCATCATTTTGCAGGGGGACCCGCAACATCCTGCAAACAAACAAGAACACTCAACCACTACTCATATATCTATAATAGATGCAGAAGGCAATCGCGTTGCTGCTACTGTGACGGTGAACTATATTTTTGGTTCCAGTGTTATCGCAGAAGGAACTGGTGTTTTGTTAAATGATGAAATGGATGATTTTTCGAGCAAGCTAGGTCAGGAAAATGTTTTTGGAATTGTTGGTGCAGATAAAAATGCTATCGCTCCTGGTAAAAGACCATTATCTAGTATGACACCTACTTTTCTTGAATTGCCTGGACGTGTTGCTATTTTAGGTACACCTGGAGGTAGTCGTATACCTACTATGGTTTTACTCGCATCATTAGTATTTAACGATAGCTATGGTGCCATTTCTATGGCTTCAGCTATGCGTTTTCATCATCAATATTTACCTGATGTTTTGCAATTTGAACCGGATACATTTCCATTATCAGTTCAAGAAGTATTAAAAGTCATGGGATATAAATTAATGCCATTGAGCCAGTACTATGGGGATATGCAAGTAATCACTTGGGATAAGGAAAGTAATATACTCACAGCAACTTCAGATCCAAGAGGCATAGGTTTGGCTGCGTCTATAGTTAATAAAGCGAGTGGCTATGGAATAAAGTACTAGGGTCATTTCCCAATCAAATTTTTTATCACTTCATAGGTTTGTTTAATCAATTCATCTTTATTTTCTTGTGTAAATGCAGATGCATCTATAGGTTTACCAATATGTATTTCTGCTTTTTGTTGCAAATGAACATTAAAGCTACGAGCAGGAAGAATATTATGGGCACCGCGGATTCCTATAGGTATAATTGTTGCTCCGGCTTGGATTGCGGTTATAAAACCTCCCTTTTTAAAACGGGCAAGTGATCCATCTTTTGAGCGAGTTCCTTCGGGGGCGATCCACATGACAATCCCGCTTTCCATTAATTGTTTGGCGTACGCCAAATCTTTAATGGCTTGATATTTATTTTTTCTATCTACAAAAGGAAACTCGGCTGCAGCCATAGCTTTTCCCATTAAAGGGATTTTTGCGAGTTCTTTTTTTGAGAGCATACGTATGGAGTGATTGGGAAAGGCTTTAAACGCAAGCGGAATATCGTAGGCGCTTGAATGATTGCACATGAGAATAGTCGCTTTTCCTATTTGTGGTTGGACATTGAAAGGGTTTATTATTTTATATTCTACTTCTACTTCATTGAGTAATTGATCAACCCAATGATGTAAGGTCTTGTCAGTCCAAGCTCTGTTGATGTGGCCAAAAAAATATTTAAAAATACAGCGGATACTCGTTACCGCTGTATAAAACATTAAAGTGCAAATAACCCAGACTGTTCTAAAATGATTTATTTTCATTAT
>JACPOX010000102.1:2312-3027 GCA_016191305.1 Legionella longbeachae
CTGTAATATAACGCAAGTTGCTTCAATTGCCCAGTTTGATGCATTTTAATCAATGAGGGGCGCTAATTTTGGCATTGAGGGCAAAAAGCAGAATTGCGGCCACCAATAAAAATTGCCTCAATCAAGTGCTGGCACTTAAAACATGGTTGGTTTTTTCTGCCATATACTTTGAGTGAGATGCTGAAATGGCCTGGTTTACCATCAAAAGCATAAAAATCTCTAAGAGTAGTCCCTCCACATTTTATTGCTTGTCTCAGTACTTCTTTAATATGAGTTGTTAGGGTGTGGCAGCTTTCTTCTGAGAGTATTTTGGCAGGAGAGCTTGGATGAATATTAGCTAGAAAAAGACTCTCAGTTGCATAGATATTTCCAACGCCTACTACAATTTCATTATCCATGATGAATGATTTAATCGCTTTATTTTTATTTTGGGCTTTTTGAAATAAGTAATGGCCATTAAACTCTTCAGAAAGTGGTTCAGGACCTAAATGAGAAAGCAGTTTGTGTTGTTGTGGATTTTCATCTAGATAAAGGAATAAACCAAAACGCCTGGGATCGCAAAATCGTAGCGTTAAACCATTTGTAAGGATTAGATTAAGATGATCGTGTTTTTCTGGTTCACTTCGCTCCGATACAATACGTAGGTGTCCTGACATCCCTAGCTGAATTACAAGATTTCCCTTTGACAGATGAACGAGGAGGGCCTTTGCGCTTC
>JACPOX010000157.1 GCA_016191305.1 Legionella longbeachae
AGGAATAAAGCCCGAACTTTTTGATCGGTTAAAAGCTCAAGCCAAAATTCAAAAAGAGAGCATTGGCAAAGATATTCCTGCTTATCAGTTAATTCATTATGAAAATGGAAAAAAGCAAGGATTGGCTCTGCTACCACCTAAATCCAAAAATGATATTTTTTTTGATATCGAAGGTTTTCCTTTAGAAGATGGAGGTTTGGAATATCTTTGGGGTGTGACTTATTTTAATGAGAAGAATCAACGCAAATATATGGATTTTTGGGCACATGACAAAGATCAGGAAAAAGAAAGTTTTAGAGCATTTGTTGAATGGGTTTATAAAAGATGGCAGCAAGATCCTTCTATGCATATTTATCATTATGCAAGCTATGAAATTACTGCTTGCAGGAAGTTAATGAGTCGATATGGGGTATGTGAGTATGAAGTCGATCAATTGTTACGCAATGAAGTATTTGTTGATTTATATAAAATTGTAAAAGCGGCGCTCTTAATAGGGGAGCCGCGTTACTCAATCAAAAATGTGGAACATTTATACCGGGCTAAACGTGATACAGATGTAAGTTCGGGTGGCGATTCAGTAGTTGTTTATGAGCGATGGCGAGAAAATCCTGATGGCGATACTTGGCAAACATCAAAGATATTAAACGATATTCGTTCCTATAATATTGATGATTGTAACTCTACTCAAGAATTGGTTAGCTGGTTAAGAGATAAACAAGAAGTCAGTGGTATTTGTTTTCTTGGCAAAACAGAACTGATCGAATCTGAAATTAAAGAAGAAATGAATGAGCGTATTAAACTTCGCGACAGATTGCTTGAACGCGCTTCGCAATTGCATATCGAAGGTCAGGAACAGTTATCTAAAATTCATTCTGTTATTGCTTGGTCAATCGAATTTCATCGCCGTGAATCCAAGCCTGTTTTTTGGCGATTATTTGATCGATTAGGTTTAAGTAAAGAAGAGTTATTTGAGGATATAGATTGCTTAGCTTTTTGTCAGCGAACTGAAAAACCACCTTATAAATCTACTCCCAAAGCCCGAAATTTAGTGTATCAATATTCATTTGATCCAGATCAAGAATTCAAAGGTAATGCAAAAGAATATTATCTGTTAGGTAATGAGACACCTGATGGTAAAAATTTAAAGGTTATTTGTCATGATGAAGGCAGTGATTTAGAGCATGGGATTATTGCACTGCAAATAAAAAATGAACCGGATAGTTTGATTACCTTAATTCCAAATGAATATGTTAATCCTGATCCAATACCACAAGCAATTACAAAACAGGCAGAGGCATTTGCAAAAGGGATGCTTGCAGAAACGGCTATAGTTGATTTTCTAGGTAAATCTATTCCTAGAATCATCGGGCATATTTCAGGGCAAGCCATAGCCCCTAGCCATGATCCGCAACAACGAATGAATGAAATCATTCAGGCAGTTATTAATCTGGATAACAGTTATCTTACCATTCAAGGTCCTCCTGGTGCTGGTAAGACGTATACAGGTAAACATTTGATTGCTGAGCTGATTAAAATAGGCAAAAGAGTAGGTATATCGTCCAATAGCCATAAAGCCATAAATAATTTATTGATTAACACTGTACAACCGCTTGGGGCTTTTCTAGAGATGAGCTTGAACATATGTTTGATTATCTTTTCATCGATGAAGCAGGGCAGGTTAGTGTAGCAAATTTGATTGCTATGAGCAGATCAACTGCCAATATCATTTTAATGGGTGATCAAATGCAATTGGGTCAACCTTCTCAAGGTAGCCATCCTGGGGACAGCGGATTATCCATTTTGGATTACTTATTACATTCGACTCCAACGATCCCTGATTCGATGGGGGTATTTTTGGGAACAACGTATCGAATGCATTCGGCAGTTAATCAATTTATCAGCGAGGCTATATATGAAGGTAAACTTGAAACTGCTCCAGAAAATGATGATCAATTAATAATTATCCCACTTGGTTATAATGGTATTTTGAACAAAGAGGCTGGCATAATCCCTGTTCCAGTAATTCATGAGGGTAATACTCAAGCCAGTGATGAAGAAGTTGAGCAAATTATTTCTTTAGCACGTGAATTGCTAGGAAGAACTTTTAAAGCCAAAAATGGACGCCAAAAAACGATTGATTGGGAAGATATACTTTTTGTTGCTCCCTATAATTTTCAGGTTAATAAACTAAAAGTTGCTCTTGGAGATAAAGCTAGAGTGGGTAGTGTTGACAAATTCCAGGGACAAGAAGCGCCGATTGTATTTTTAAGTATGTGTGCAAGCAATGCTCATGAGTCGCCTAGGGGCTTAAATTTCCTTTTTGATAAGAATCGTATGAACGTTGCAGTATCAAGAGCGCAATGCATGGCTGTTATTGTGTATTCTCCGGCATTATTGGAATCAGTGCCAACTAATATTGAACAAATCACTATGATGAATATGTTTTGCCAATTAGTAAAATCTTAAATCTAAAAGTGCAGATGAAGCGGAATTGATGCTCCTTTGTTTAAAACACATTTGTTAGCAGGTTAATTAAAAGATCAGAGTGGGGGTTTTGTACTAGATCCTCTTTTTGAGTTTTAGAAAGTGTTTTGATGTAACGTTCGATGCGCATTGCTATTGACTTATGTCCCTTAACTTCCCAACTTTGAGCAATTGAGGTAGGTTTGAAGCTTCTCGTATACTTACTACCTTTTCCTGCAAGATGCTCTTGGAAGCGTTTTTCAAGATTGTCTGTATATCCTGTGTAATAGCTTTGATTGCTACATCGTAAAATATAAACCCAGTATATTTTTTCGCACATTTTGCTAAATATAATAATCAAATTTGAATTAGATCGACTATAGCGAGTTGCGCAACACTAAGCAAATAAGTAGAGGTATCCTTAAGAAGGAGATATTAATTATATTGCAATCCAGGATAAATTTGGTGGTAATATTCACTTCAATTTTTAAATAGGAACTGAAATATAGATGTCTACTAAGAAAAAACTTCTACGTATTAATGTCGAAACTCTTGTACTAGTTGCTGTTTGGGAAAATCCATTCATTTTTCAAGGATGTATTAAAATTACTGAATTACATGAGAACAATGAGGTTCTCTACTACTTTAGGTGTCAATCTAATCATAAAAAACAAAATGATATTCTAAATAATGATTTTTCATCTGACGATTATGAGTTGACACATTTATACAATGAATTAGGCTTTATTCCGTTAAGTGTGATAGACCCAATAAAGGAATACGCATTGGATATGATGAAATATGCTCTGCATATCACTTTAAGAGAAATGATATCTAGTAGGAAGCTACATTTTACATCGATTGATGATATAGCAATGCAAGCTATGATTAATAAAATTAAGCCGATTTTGAATAAAGAATTAGCTTTACCTGATGATGAACATATTGGATTTGCAGTAGCTATGGATTTTTCCCCTCAAGAAGAGATGGGACGTTTGGCTGTATTAGCATTACTTAACAAATTAGAAAATTAAGAACACTCTCATCTAGGATTCTTTGTGTGGAATTAAGTGCATATTCCACTGTATTTCTATTTAATAAATCCGCTTGACTGATGTGTCCAATAATTATAATAAGCTCCCTGAATTGCTAGTAATTCATTATGCGTTCCTGACTCTATAATTTGACCATTTTCAAGCACTATGATTTTATCCATGGCTTTTAGTGTAGATAATCGATGTGCAATAATGAGCGCTGTTTTATCTTCGAGTAAGGTTTCCAATGCCTCATGTATTGCTTGCTCTGTTGCGGAATCCAATGCAGAAGTTGCTTCATCAAACAATAAAATAGGGGTATTTTTTAAAATTGCACGAGCAATGGCGATACGTTGCCGTTGACCTCCTGACAATTTTACACCTTGCTCACCGATAATGGTGTCATATTGGTGCTCTAATGAACTAATAAAATCATGGCACTTGGCTTTTTTAGCAGCTGCGATGACCTCTTCTTTGCTAACTTGTCCACAACCATAAGCAATATTTTCAAAAATGCTGCGATGAAATAAATTTAAATGTTGTGGAACAATAGCAATCTGACTACGTAATGATTTCATAGTAAAGTGGACAAGATCGATCCCGTCTATCTCTATACTACCTTCATTGATATCGTATAAGCGCATAATGAGCTTCATTAATGTTGTCTTGCCAGCGCCAGAGCTGCCAACAATCCCAATCTTTTGTTGAGTATGAATGGACAAACTAAAATTTTTAAAAACTGGCTGCTGAGAAGGATAAGAGAAGTTGATGTTTTTGATTTCAATATTCCCTTTGGATATTCTATGGCTGGAGGCATCTTCCGTGTCGGCTACATCGGGGTGAAGGGTCAATAAATTTAACCCGTCTTTTAATAAACCAATATTATAAATGAACTCTAAAAAGCAATTGCCGAGACTGCTGGTTAAACCGGCAATGGCTGTGACTGCCGTCATGACAAATACCACTTCACCAATACTCACTAGATGGTTTTTGTATCCAATGATGGAACCAATTAGATAAAATGCAACGAGCGCATTCATTGCAAGATGCTGTAAAAACATGACCTTATTGGCATGGCGATTGCGGAGGCGTTCTTTGTCAATCAAATCATTCATATTTTGTTTGAGCAATTTTGTTTCTTGGTCAAAAGCGGCGTTATGAATAACGGATGGAACATTCCCAATTATATCTACAATATGACCATTAAAAACACTGCAGCTTTCTGCAAATGTAGAGGCTTTCATTTGCCCAACTTTGGCCGATTGATAAGTATAAAGGATAATGGTTACTCCCCAACCCCAGAGCACAATGCCAAAATAAGGGATGACAGTGGACAATAGAATACCGGTGATCAAAATGGCTAAGGATTGAGGGAAAATCGTAAAAAATAAATTAACTATGACTGGCTCTAATCCTATGCAAGCATTCATCACTTTATTAGATAAAAATCCTGATTTTTTGGCTTCAAAATAATCGATGGATTGTTTCCCTAGATGAGAAAATAAGTTGTTTACCATCTCGGATTTATATGCGGGTATGCTGAGGAGGGAGAATAAGCCGCTGGCATAATAGCCAATACTTCGCAAAACGTGGATGCTTACATATAAGCACAATGGTACAAGCACAAATGAATATACAGAAACAGATTCAAGGCCATGAGTTTTGATTCTGTCGATAATAACGCCAAACAAGTAGGACATATACGGCAATGTAAATGCCCAAAAAAGTCCAAAAGCAACAAAAAAGAAGGTGCTCTTTTTGTGTTGACGCATATAGTCAAATAATAAATTCAATACGCTTGGTGTTCTATTGTGCTTATTTTGGATCATAATTCTTTCCCAAAATTAGGGCTCTAAGGGGCAACTGCTTTTTTAAGAATAACCATTATATAGTATAAAGTTAAGAAAACTCCCATTTAATTTTATTTGCTGTAATGTCTTTATGTAGACAAATGTCTCCTTGAGAACTATAATGTAATGGAAACTAATCTTGTAGCACGTTTTGATTTAAAAGAAAGTGAAGCTCGCATTTTAATGGGGGATATGCCTCGCTCCACATATACTTCACATAAAGCAAAATTAAATAGAGATCAAAAAGAAAGAGTCTCTTATCTTTTAGGGATTTATAAGTCTTTACGTATATTGTTCGAAGATGGCGAGCAAGCGAGAACCTGGATTAATCGTAAAAATAACTTAGCTCCTTTTAAAGGTTTAACCCCAAAAGAATATATGCTGGAAGGGGGAATAGTTCGTCTTGCAGATGTGAGGAAATTTTTAGATTTTTGGAGAGGTCATTAGGATGTATTCCTATAAGGATTTTAGTGAAAAGGTGCATCGATTAATACCCTCTAAGTTTCCGCCTATAACTGTATTTGATTGGGCAGACTCTAAAGAAGAACTCGAACAAATAGCTCTTCTTGAAGGTTTAACTAATGAAAGGATTCTTGCAGAGTTTGGTAAAATCAATTTGATAGATAAAGAAGATTGGATCAGTGGGCCCGGGTCGACTCCGATTATGGCAGCTTTTACACATATTGGATTTGAATCACGATTTAGTGATGGTAGTTTTGGTATTTATTATGCTGCTTCATCACTCGAAACAGCAATAAAGGAGACTAGTTTTCATCGAGAAAGGTTTTATAGGGCTTCAAATGAAAAACCTTGCTCAATCTCAATGAGAGAATATGTGGCTAGTATAAAAAAACCTTTAATAGATATTACCGATAAAAAGTATAAAGAATTATTTCATCCTGATCCCGCTTATTACAGTAAAAGTCAGGAATTTGGCAAAAAAATTTGTGAAAAAAAAGAATGGGGTTTGCTTTATCCCAGCGTAAGAAATTTAAACGGCTTATGTATGGCTGTATTAAGACCTCCTGCACTCACTATACCAAAACAGGGATGTCATTTAAGATATATTTGGGATGGTGAAAAAATATCCGATGTTTATAAAGAAAGTAAAATTACAAATTAGATTTCTATTGTATTTGATGTTAATCCACCTTTTGGCCTGTCGGTTTCACACTGATTTTTGCTGGACTAAGTTTATTAGTGATACGAGAGACCGTTCTATCTACCCGTCGTTGAAGCATGATTTCAACCATTACTGTTTCATTGGGATGAAGAATTTTGTTAATGTCAGCGAGTGAGGAATGAAAATCAAGTAGCCTGTAGTAGGCTAGGGCTTGGTCACTTGACTCTGGGTATGCTTTAATCCTGAACCCTAGATTACCTTGCATTTTTGGGTTATTAATCCCCGCTTCCATAATATCGTAATCAAGATAATAAGTTAGTTTTCCTCGATTATTCAAGTTTCTCTGGCGATCTACAAAGAAACCAGTAGGAAGTGCCTGCTCGCTGTATTTTGGCCCAGCAGTTAGATAAAGATCATAATCGATAAGATGATTTCCGCGGTCATCAATAAGCCTGAAAATAATCATAGAGTAGCGATTGGTGATGTAATCGCGCTTATAGATAAGCGTCTTCACAGTTTCTTCCTGCTCATTTTTCTGAGTTTCTTTAGTAAGCTTATCTAGCTCTTTTGTTAATGTATTATAGGAGTTAGGATTTTTTACTTGTAGGCATCGCAGGACCCATATTGCTGTAGGATGAGTGGCTGCATTGGCCATGGTAACACTACGAATGATTCCGATATTTTTACCCGAATGCGCACATCCAGGCAGTACCCCAAATGCCATTGGCTGTGTCCTTATCATTTTGGCGACAACCAGATTTTCCCCGTTATGTCCCTCTTGGTGTAATATTAATAGACTATAATTCATATTTGTAGCAGCTACGCGTACCACCCCATCAGAGCCAGCTTCTCCTGTGTAAGAGTTCACTGCATCATAAAGTTGGCGATCAATTTTCTGACCCGTAAGTACAAATGAATAGATGCCATGAGCAGTACAATTGTAATCAAGCCAACTTTCATTAAGTTGCCAGCTCATATCGCTTCCGAGCTCAAGCCAATCAAGTACATTTTGTCCCGGCTCAACACCTTCAAAAAAACTCTTTATACGACCTATCCGGGATTTACCCAGCTGAGCAAGAGCAGAACCGTGGTTGGCAGGGGCTAGCATAATAAGATGGCTCAATGGACATTGGGCTAGATTATTCTTAAAGTATAAATCCATCCATTTTCGAACAATAGGCCCACCGGTAGAATGAGTAATACAAGCAAAACGCTCCTCAGCTCGTAGTTTATCTGCAATTTCATCCCGTATTGCCTGATCCAATGCACGCGCTATATCATCCACCGTTATTGTATCGTCAAAACTGATATAACTCCCAAGATAAATATTGCCGACTTGAATATCCAGCTTTCCAATTTGGCTCTGACTTTCAAGCCATTGAGGAAGCTCGCCATACGTATTGGTATGTGTGACACTCCAACCATGGACGAAGATAACAATCATAATGCTCCTTATTAATATAATAAGATAATACTTAATTGGTGTAGAGGCGTCTCGTCTTTTATAAATTAATTTTCTGCGGTACACTTTGGGGGTGATTTTAGCTTTTATTGATGAATTTTGACTCAGCAATGCCTATTGAAATAGATTTAGATCATCCTATCTTTACTCTGAAAGATAAAGTACAAGAAGCCAGTAGTTTCTTGCTCGAGACTTTTGGATTTAATTATTTTCAATATCTTCGTTGTTATGCTGATGGTTCAATAAACTGCTTAACAAATAATACAGGGCTGTTTGAGCATGCCCAAGAGTATCATGAGAAGCCTATTGTTTTTTCTTCTTATGAGAAAGAACATGAAAATGTGCCTTTCTATTCGTTCCTATGGGATGAAGCATTACCTCCAACAGCACCTTTACAACTGGCCAGAGAGAAGTTCAATCTTCATAATGGCTTAACACTCGTGCGGCGTACTAAAAATTACTACGATATGATAGCCGTTGCTTTGCCATATGAACATTCTAATCCTGGTTCATTTTATTTGAATAAAATAAAGATTATTGAGCAGTTCATTTATGACTTTGATAAGCAAAATAAAGAATTACTGCACATTATGGACAAGAGCGCCATTGCATTACCTAGAGTCTATAGAGATGTGAATTATCAAGACATGTGTTTAAGTCAGGGAAAAATTAAAGTTCCTAGTAAATCGGGAATGACTTATCTGACAACACAAGAATTGCTTTGTCTAAGATTTATTTTGCAAGGATTTACCTATAAACAAATCGCACATATGCTAGATATTTCCCCGCGAACGGTAGAGACTTATCTCACCCGCATTAAACAGCGCACAGGGTATACAACATGCTTTGAACTTGGACGAGTTATGTGTTGGTAATTGTCCGTATACATTACGGACAGATTTTTCTTCTGAAATTTTACATAATCACCGCAACTTTTATTGATGTGGAGATAGCTTGATGAAAATTCCAGAAAAACCTGCTGAGCAACTCTTTAGACAATTTTGCGAAGGTTATAATAAACGAGATTTGTCTTTTTTATTGAGCCTTTTTACCAAAAATTCAAACATGTGGGGCTCTGGTCTTGATGAATATCGTGAAGGCTTAAAAGAAATTGAGATTCAATTGCTCAGGGATTGGAGTCAGTCAGAGCAGGGTGAGATTAAAATCATGAAATTTGTACCCCCTTCACAAAATGCTCTTTGGACTGCCGCAATTTGCAATGCTTATGTTTTTATTGATGGTACCAAACATACTTTTGAGCATTTACGAGGTACGCTCATTGCGGAAAAAGAAGATGGAGTTTGGAAAATTGCACATACACACTGTTCTTTTCCAGATTACCGCAATGCGGAAAATGGTTCTTTTCCTGTGAACATAGCATCCCCCACTTAGTGATCACTGCAATTAAGTTAAGAATTTTGTAGGTTGGGCCCTTGGCTTAAAAAAGAGCTGTGCGTTAAGCTAATGTTCATGTTGGGCCAGGGGCCCAACCTACATTTTAAAGCCATTTTTTGCCCCGGGTTCCTTAAATGGCAGGGGCATTTAGTGCGGATGCTAGACTAAAAAATTTTTAGTCCGTTATTAATACTATCTTCTGTTTTTTCAATCGGATATAAAATATCAAGAACTTGATTGCCAATTTCCCATCGTTGCTTTAAATGGTAATTTTTTATTTCTTCTTTTGATTTAGGTTCTTTATTTTTTTCATCATAATAACAAAGTAAATAAGCTTTTAAATCGTTTTGAAAAATTTGTTTAATAGAGTTTTCAGCCTCAACATTGCCGGCTTTTATTTGTAAAGCCAAGTCATAAATTGTTTTAGCATATTGCTTATCACTGAGCATCTTATTAATGGCTTGAATAAAATTCATACCATATAGAACACAATTTTCATCTCCTTTTTCTGTTTGTAAATGATGAGAGACGTCAATGAGTGGTATAGTTTCAATATGAAAGTATGGTCTGTCCCCATTTGAATAGTCAAAACTACGTTCAATGGTTTTATTTTCTTTTAAGCGTAATAATTCTTTATTTTTACTTGCTTTTGAAGTGGGGTTGATAAGAACTGCAGTTTTATTTTGCTCGTCGATCCAAAGTTCATTCACTTTGTTTTTTAATTCCATAGGTATTTTTTCTTCGAATTCGTACCGGTATGTTCCATAAATCGCTCTTTCTTTATATAAATTGAAACGCTCTTCAATATACTCAAAGTACTTCTTATTAGAAAAACTATTTAAAAATAAGCTGATAATGGGCTGTTTGGTATCTGGATTTAAAATATGAATTAGAGTTGTGGCATGAGTGTCTTTATAGTTTGGTGTTAATAGAAAACGTATCTTTTCTTTGTTATCGTAAGGTTTATTTACCATGCTAGCAAGAAGAATATCTTCATAACAATAGACATCTAAATCCTCTCTAATTTGAGAAATATTTGTGGGTCCATTGATATAAATATCATCTAAGTTGCTGTTGTTGATATTTTTGAAAATAGGTTCAACATGCTTATCATCAGTGCCTAAAAGGTAATATTTTTTCGTTGTTGCCTCTGATCGATAAGGTAAAAATGTTTTTGTATATTGGTATGTTTATAATTCATAATGATCCGTGTTATCTTCATTTTTATTTGAGCGATCATAAAGTTTTGGATGATCCTCTTCAAAACATATTTGATGACTGTCTCTTGTTAAATAGTCATGAATGATATGATTGGATAAAAATTCTTTTAATGTTTCTTGATTATTCAGTAGTTCTTTAAGTTTTTGTCGCTTTTTTTCTTTGAAAAATTTTATTTCATGAATAAAATCTTCTTTAGGAATAACAATTTTTTTTCTCATACATTTATCTCTTTAAAAATACATA
>JACPOX010000158.1:0-1074 GCA_016191305.1 Legionella longbeachae
ATCAAATATTATATTAAAACCAATTCAATACATGTATTAAAACAAGAATATGGGGATTTACCATTATTCTGGGTCATGTGCGCCCCAATGCCTGTATCATCCAAATTCGAAATTATTAAATTATTCATATCATACAATTATAATGTTAATTGTATCAATGATCGTGGTAATACACCTTTATGGGAAGCTCTATTATCAATTACTATGACTAATAATGTACGGAAAGATCTTGTTAAATATGTAATAAAAAATAATCACACTCTCGGCATTGATCTAGAAATGCAGCATTCATTGAGTAAAGATAATATTTTGACATTTCTAGCGAGCAAAAATGCTTGGTTTGCCGTGAATTTATTAGTTGCCAATGGTGCTAATTTTTCCTACAAAAACGGGCAAGGTATTAGTGCGTGTAATTATTTCTCCAAACTTGCCGAACAGCAACAAAAAAAATATCCAGAACTTTTAAAACTTTTTCAAAATACAGAATTATCATTAAATCAGACTAAAAAAAGGAAGAATACTAAAATATCAAACAACAAAAATACATTATTTGCTCAAACAAACAATGAGCAAAATACTAATGATCCAAAGAGAGCGAAAAAAGAAAACAACGAAATAGAAACTTCTCGATTTCCCTCATAGCATCTTTAAGCATATAATTTGTACTCCTGATGTATTCGTGGAGTACAAATTAAAGCTTATCTATTTCAGAGTTTAATTAATGTAAGCCTTCGCGCAATTAATTGCTCTCATCTTCTAAACTAAACTCATTCACAGCGAGCAATATTTTTTCCTCAAGAGATTTAGCATCTCCAAGCGATTTATTTACTCCATTGATAATAATAGAAAAAATATAGGGTTTTCCATTAGAATTCATAAGAAAGCCTGATAAGGATGAAATATCATGCATAGATCCAGTTTTTGCATATACATTTTTTTCTAGTAAAGTGTTCTTCATTCTCTCCTTTAAAGTTCCTGAAACACCTGCCCGAGGTAATGCATTTAAAAGGATAGCTTGCATGTCTTTATCATGGTATAGATCACTTAGTAGCTTAACAAGCTGCTCTGCGGTCA
>JACPOX010000158.1:1094-20111 GCA_016191305.1 Legionella longbeachae
CGGTCACTAAATTATAACGGGTACCCTCGCCGTCAATGAGCTCCATTTTCGACATATCGAGATGAGTATGCTCTGATAATATTTTTTTAATAGCAAAAGCACCTTCTTTGTGGGTTCCTGTGCCTGTTATTGAGTAACCTAATTTTTTGGTGAGACTATTAGCATAAAGATTATCGGATTGTTGAAGCATGTGTGTGATTAATTTTGTTAGTTTAGTTGATTGAAAACTTGCGATATAGCGTGCATCTGATGGTGTTTTGCCTGTAATTACTTTTCCTTTTAGTGAAATTCCATTTTTATCCAGTACATTTTTAGTGACTTGCTTTACCAAAAGAATAGGATTGGGAATCGCAAGCTCTATTAATTTCGGATTTTTATCCTGAATCATGCAACCAAACAAGCGAATCGTGTTATTAGGTTTCATTTCAACATTTAAACTACAATGCTCTTTTTCTTCTTCTTTACTAACGGTAGTTACTTCATTAATTATAGTTAATGCTTTAGACATAGTTTTAGCTTTAATTTGCGCAGTACTTCCGAGTTTTTGTGCGCTAATTAGATTATAAGTTGCTTTATTTTCATTCAATATCGCTGCAGTATCCGGTGCTGCATAATACCAACCCAAATCATCATAAGAAGTTCCACTTGGGTAATTTGGAGCTTTATATTGTGTGCTATCAATGACTATATTCCCTTTAACCGTATTTATCTTATTTTTTTTCAAATTTAATAATAAAGCAGTTAAATTTGCTTCGGTAAAAGATGGCGAACCCGTAAAGGTAATGTAATAATCTTGATTCTTGTGGGATAAGGTTGTTAAAAATCGATAAGCTGGTGTCAAATGATAGAGTGCTGCAGCAGCAGTAAACAACTTCATACTGCTGGCTGGAGACAATAATTTATCTGCATTTCGACGATAAACTACATTTCCATTTTGTGCATCTTGAATAAATACACCAATTGTTGCATGAGGTAATTTCTCGGCAATAATCTGATCAATTTTCTGGGATAAGGACTCTGAATGTACAATCTGACTCAGGAAAAATAGAGCAAAAATCCATACATATTTAGGGTGTCGCATGGCATTTACCTTAATTAAAGAAATACCATAGCTTTACCCATTCGGGACAGAAGTGCAACCTTATGTGAAAGAAAAAATCGAAGGTATTGAAATTGGCAATCAGTGAAGGATACACTTAAGTAAGAAGTTTATCCTCAATTGCAGTCTCCTCTTGTGCGGTCTCAGTCATTGAAAATACATGATCATGATGAACAAGATTAAGCAATCTTTGTGATGAATAGAGGATAAAGATACTTAAAGGTAAAATACATAATAAATCGAATGGAAACTTTAAAATACTTATACCCCCAAAAGCACCTAAATAGGAAATAACCAACACTGAAACCATATAAAATAAAAACCAATATAACAGTGAACTATTATCCCAGGAGTTTTTTCGATGATAGACACAATAAATAAGAAGTCCTAGAAGTAAAGCAATATCCAATTTCCAGATGATAGAAAAGCCACACCAATACAACATTAGATTACAGAAATAAAATGCAAGATGTGAACAAATTAATGCTCCTGATAGGCGAAAAGGACGAGGGGTATTGGGTTGTAATTTACGCATTGCAAGAAGGCAGATAGGCCCTATACTGTAAGAAAGAATACTTGCGGAAGAGAGAAAAGCCACTAATTTTTGCCAGCCAGGAAATGGAAGAAACGAAAACATTCCAACCACTAAGTTGGCATAAAGAGTCACATAGGGTATTTTGTGGCGGTTTACCTTTAAAAAGACTTTTGGTAAGTGATCATTAAGCGCCATGCCGTATAAAATTCTGGAAGTTGCTGCAGTATAAACCAATGTTGTTCCAAAAGGAGAAAAAGCAGCATCAATCATCAGCATTGTAGCAACAAGACCTAAGCCTAAAAGTAAGGTTAATCCTACCAATGGTCCACTATCACCTGGATAACTTAAAGCATGCCATCCTTGAGCCAAATATTTCTGAGGTACTGCAGCGATAAAGCTTAATTGCAACATGAAATATAAAAGTAGGCCAATAACCACCGCTCCTAATATAGCAATTGGTATGCTACGCTGTGGATTTTTAACTTCTCCAGCCAAGATTAGCCCATTTTGAAATCCAGTAAAAGCAAATGCAATTCCTCCAGCTGATAATGCTGTAAAAATATTTACCCAACTCTCTTTATCCGCTAAATTGATTTGAACGTTCTCAAATGTGGGTGCCACATGAAGTAGTGAAATGATAGCGATACTGGGTAATATAAATTTAATAATACTTGCATATTTGTTGCATTCAACAAGCAATTTAATCCCGTATGAGTTCAAAATCACTACAAATAACATAATGCTCATGGCAGCAAAATAGCCATATCCTGAAAGTTTAAGTGTTGATGAATCATTAATGATTAATATTGGAAAAAAATGACTCGAATACTGAAGTATTGCCTGTATTTCAATAGGTGTCATAACAACATAAGAAAGCCATGAAGTCCAGGCAAACAAAAAACCAACTTCTTTTCCATGGGTAAAAGTTGGATAATTAGACATGCCTCCCGAAATAGGAAACATAGTACCAAGTTCGCATAGAGGTAATGCTATAAAAATCATAAACACAGCAGCAATAATCCAGGAAATCAATGCATTACTGCCCGCCATTTGGGCGCTAATAAAAGGACTAAATAACCATCCCGATCCAATCATTCCGCCTGCTGAGGCAATTAGGATATTTGTTGTCGAAATATCGCGTTTTAGCATAATTGCGTCCTTTTATAGGAATTTATAGTGACTTTCTACGTTGCATAATTGCTGAAAAAAACTCAGGTTTATTTAATCCCATAGCAGCAAAAATTTGCGGCACTCTATCCCACGCCTGCTCTTGCTCTATACTATCGACTATTAATTCGAACCCAGTCTTATTGTCTACATCTAATCCCCACCCATTAATAAAACTAAGCCCTCTTAGTCTTTTTGCAGAGATATGCCCCAAATCCATAGCTGCTACTAAATAGGCATGAGCTTCCTCATAAAGTTGGAGGCATTTTTTAAGATTGGCTTCACTTTTCAATACGGCTTCCTTTTCCAAACCCTCTCTGAATTTGGCTTCCTCAAGATATATGTGTCCCATTTGATAATTGGCTTCTGCATCATCAAGAGCCGCTGCCGCACGATAACACTCTACGCCCATTTGTTGTGCGAATGGGAATTTTTTATTAGCTTTTAATCGATTATAAATAGCTGCCAATTCAAAATAGTAGGATATTTCTCTTTTTAACATTTCATCCCCAGGTTGATTATTCACCCGGTTCGCCTGCATTAATTTTATTTTTTTGATAATTCTTTTTATTTTCCAACGTGTTAAATAAGCCATAAGCACTCCCGCCATTGCTAAGCTGTGTTTTGAGCACAAAATTGTAACAAGAAAAGAATAATAATAATAACAATCATTAAACCAAGAATTTTAAAGCCTAAAGCGACTGATTCTTTCACCTCCTTTCCAATTTCTTTAGGAGGAAGAGATTCCTTATTTTCATTAACTGGAGGTTCTACATAGAGCTTGTTATCAATATAATTGGAGACAAAATATGAAATAATCCCCGTAATAAGGCTAGGTAGAAAAAAGATCAACCAAACTATTACCTTACTAGCACCGACACTGTAATTATAATCCTCTTGTAATACTGCCAAGAGATTTAAAATAACCAAAGGAACATTGTAGTCCAACTCCCATATTAAATAAGGTAGAATATAAAAACTGAAAAAAAATAATCCCAAGCAAAGAACCAAACAAATCATGCCTAATATATATAGCTTATGATTGACTTCAAATCTATCTTGTTCCATTTTATCCCTAAGTATTCTTTTTCAAATTAAAGATAGCAGATAGTTATAAATAAGTACACGTGCTGGTGATATTAAGTAATTCATTTTAATATAGAATATACTACATATTATTTAACTTAAGGCATCTCATGAAACGTTATGTTTTTATGATCTCTGATGGTACAGGTATTACAGCCGAGACATTAGGTCACAGCTTGATCACCCAATTTGAAAACATTGAGTTTGAGCGGCTTACCATACCATATGTTGACTCTCTGAAAAAAGCTGAAGCCGTACTGCACCAAATTAATCATGCATTTGAGGAACAAGGTATTAAACCTCTAGTGTTTATGACTCTAATTCATCCTGAAATAAGAAATTACTTTAAAAAAGCTAATGCTTGTGTATTTGATTTATTTAGTACATTCATTGGTCCAATGGAAGAGGAACTTAATGAAAAATCTTCTTATACGGTAGGGAGAACGCATGGAGTTATTAATAATAAACTTTATTTCCATAGACTTGAAGCAATAGATTTCGCATTATCTCATGACGATGGAATAAAAACCCGAGGATATGAAAAAGCAGATATTATTCTTATAGGCGTTTCACGATGTGGTAAAACACCAAGCTGCCTGTATCTGGCTTTGCAATATGGAATTTTGGCAGCCAATTACCCTTTTACTGAAGAGGACATTCTCGGATTTCACTTACCTGAAGTGCTAAAACCTTATAAACATAAATTGTTTGGCTTAACTATCGATGCACATCGTTTGCAACAAATAAGAGCTGAACGTAGACCCAACAGCAGATACTCATCACCAGAGCAATGTAGGCTGGAAGTAAAAGAAGTGGAGGCCATGTATGAAAAAGAAAAAATTCCTTATATCAATTCTACAAAATATTCTATTGAAGAAATAACTACAAAAATTTTAGCTTCGTCAGGCTTGCATCGTAAAATATGATATATGGCGTCGCACACTTAGTTTTAGACGAGGCGCAAGTTCATTTAAGTGAGGGAGTGTACAGGTTAGTACATGACCGAGCTTAAATGAACTATAAAACTAAGTGGGTGGCGCTATATGAGTTTGGATAAGGAACTCCTAAATACAAACAATATCAAGGAAAACTTAAGGTTAACGACAGAGCCAAAATTAGATTTCGGTTTGGCCCCAGGATCAACAAAAGTCTATATGTTAAGCCTCTTATTCCAAGATCAGAAAAAATCTATTTCGCAACACTTGGAAAATCAGCATTACAGTCATATCGAATATCATTATTTAAAAAAGTTTTGCAACTTTGCTTAATGGTATATTGTACTGTAGTAGCATCAGGAACAGCTTTATTTTTCTTGGAATACATTTGCCAGATAATAACCCCTCCACTATTCTTCTGTTGAGTAAGAATTTTATCGACTAATTGATTTGTAAGCTGTAATTGACCATTAATGTTATTAGGAAATGTTGGTTGATTAACTTCAAAGCCAAATTGTATTTTTGAGTTAATTTTAAACTTGGCTGGTAAAAAAGTAACTTTTCCATTGTCATCAATGGTTAATTCAGGCTTAGTGACTAAATCCGATTTGAGCCAATTGGTATAATCTTTCATATAAATATTGACTTGATCTTCTAAATCCATAGGACCCTTAGCATACGGTGCGCATTGAATCGGATTATGATCGCATAGGTCATAAGTCATCACCCCTAAACTATCAAAGCGAGATGCAAGAGCTACTTCTTTATCAATAAGGTTATACCACAATCCTTTTAAGTTACCTTTCCACCATAAACCACCCTTAGTGTAAATATCAGGATAATTATCTCCGTGTACAAAGCCAGTAATTGGCCGAGCACCCACGGGAGGAACAGCTGCTGAAAACTTAAGGTATTTTGCTTCTGGATTCTCCAAGATTGCATGCAAAATTGCGTTCACTTTATCTATTGTTTTTGGCATTACATAAGAGGAGCCGGAGAGAATCCCATACTTCATTAAATTGTCATAGCTTGGTCCCCCAGCAGCAATAATACTTTTTGCAATATCCGTTCCTCCAGAGCTTGGTCCCCAGTTAATTGCATATTTATTAGCATGCCAATATTCTTCATAGTCAATATCAATTCCATTGACACCTAAATCATTAGCTAAGTTTATCAAATTTGAATAAGAAATTTGAGCTGTAGATGCTTGTTCTTTATCAGTTGGATCTGGAAACCAATCATAAAAAATCATATTAGTAGCAGAACTTGGAGGTCCACATGTTCCTTGCGCCATATCCAAATTACAACTGTAATTCCTTCCTCCAACCGATAAAAATGTTTGAATGTTTTTTTCTTTGGATAAGTTTACAGCAGCTTTTAATACCTTAAATGCTTGTGCCCCATTACCATCATGATCGTTGAAATAGCCTAGTATTCCTGTACCAGCAAGATTACCCGATTGATAATTGATCAAGTTAGGTTTAACAAAAGCGAAGATCACACGATTAAAATTGGGTTTAGGTATTTTGGTTAAATCATTAATATATTGTTTTAACTCTTGCGATCTATTTATAAGCACATAGACGGAAACAATTTTTTCTTCTTGCACAGCATTATTGTTTAATGAGGCTTGTACAGAATTAGTTAGAAAAAAGAAAACAGCAAGCAGCCTTGCTATAGTGATTAAAAAGAGGTGGAATGTTTTTTTCGATTTCATTGCTTATCCCCCAAGTCAATCGAAATATATGTGTAAATTATATACGTTCAATAAAGATAAGCAAATTCCCAAATAAAATAGACACTTATTAAGCCCTAATTTGGTATTAGGGCTTTTAAATAATTACTTGGGAAGCACCCATAATTCCATAAAATCATCAACCTTCATTGCAGCAAGTGAATTTGTATCACTCATTACATTAATGATTTTTTCAACACGATCAGGAAAAAATTTTGTACTTAAATTATTTTTAAATTTGGATAATAAAACGGGGATACCCTCTTCACGTCTACGTTTGTGTCCAATAGGATATTCAACACTAACCAACTCACTTTCTGTACCATCTTTAAAAATTAATTTAATGCTATTGGCAATTGAGCGTTTTTCAGGATCCAGATAGTCACATGAAAATCGTTCATTTTCAGTCACATGCATTTTTTCACGTAATAAATCTATTCGCGGATCGGCAGCAACTTGATTTTCATAGTGTTCTGCTTTTAAATCACCGAATAATAAGCCTATAGCTACCATATATTGCAGACAGTGATCTCTATCAGCAGGGTTATGCAAAGTACCTTGCTTACTAATAATTCGAATTGCGGACTCATGGGTCACCAATTCAATACGTGCAATATCATTAAATCGTTCTTTAACAATGGGATGCAACATGACAGCACATTCTACTGCAGTTTGTGCATGAAACTCAGCCGGATAAGATAGTTTAAACAAAACATTTTCCATTACATAACTACCATACGGTCTTTGAAATTTAAATGTTTTTTTATCAAAAAGAACATCATAAAAACCCCAGGTGGGTACGCTTAAGGCACTGGGATAGCCCATTTCACCCATTTTAGCAATTAGAGCCAAGCGTACAGCTCGAGCGGTTGCATCTCCAGCTGCCCATGATTTGCGAGACCCGGCATTTGGAGCATGTCTGTAAGTTCTAAGACTTTGACCATCAACAAAAACTTGCGATAATGTACGTAACATCATATCTTTATCAGCACCAAAAAGTTGTGCTGCAACTGCCGCACTGGCAATTTTTACTAAAAAAACATGATCCAGGCCAACTCGGTTAAAACTGTTTTCAAGAGCCATGCAGCCTTGAATTTCATGCGCTTTTATCATTGCAGTCAGAACATCCTGCATCAAAATTGGTTCTTTGTTTGTAGAACAATTTTGTCTACACATATAATCAGCAACTGCAAGAATAGCACCCAAATTATCTGAAGGATGACCCCACTCTGCTGCAAGCCAAGTGTCATTGAAATCAAGCCAACGAATCATAGCACCTATGTTAAAAGCAGCTTGAACTGGCTCCAGTTCATAATCTGTGCCGGGAACGCGCGCACCACCAACAAGCGTAGCGCCGGGTACAACAGGCCCCATCATCTTGGTACATTCAGAGAAGTTTAATGCTAGAATACCGCAACCCAGAGTATCCATTAAACATAAACGAGCTGTTTCGTAAGCTAGAACGCTATCAATTTTCTTATTTAATACATAATCCGCAATATCTAGCATGACCTGATCGTAATCGGGTTTAATATTATCTTCTACATAACTGTGCATGTTAACCTCTTGTTTCAATAGCAGGGAATTTTCTTGGTTCAGGCCCAGTATATTCAGAAGTAGGCCTAATCAATTTATTATTTTCTCTTTGCTCAATTACATGTGCCGACCAGCCAGTAATCCTGGACATAACAAAAATAGGTGTAAATAAGAAAGTTGGGATACCGCAATAGTGGTAGGCTGAAGCACTATAGAAATCAAGATTGGGAAATAATTTCTTTTCATCCCACATCACCTCTTCAACACGCTCTGAAATATGATACAAAAGTAGATCGCCCTTTTCTTCACCCAAACGAAAAGACCATTTTTTAATAATGTCAGAACGAGGATCACTAGTTGTATATACTCTGTGTCCAAACCCCATAATGAGGGCCTTATTCAGCAACATTTTTTTTAATTCAGATTCTGCTTGATCAGGATTTGCAAATTGTTCAATTAATTCCATTGCGGCTTCATTAGCGCCACCATGTAATGGACCACGTAAGGTGCCAATAGCACTGGTTATTGCAGAATAAAAATCTGAAAGTGTTGCAGCTGTAACTCGTGCAGCGAATGTAGATGCATTAAATTCATGCTCTGCATATAAAATCAATGATACATTCATCATCTGAGCTTCTAATTTACTTGGCTTGCGGCCATGTAATAAACTAAGAAAATGTGCACCTGTTGTTTCTTCATCGCTTAAACCAGATATTTCCTTGTTTTGAAAATGCCAGGCATACCAATAACACATCATTCCGGGAAATAATGCTAACAAGCGATCAGCAATATGGTATTGTTGTGAAAAATTTATTTCCGGCTCAATATTGCCCAAAAAAGAACATCCTGTTCTTAACACATCCATTGGGTGCGTTTCTTTCGGAATCATTTTTAGTACAGTTTTTAACGAATCAGGTATTACTCTGAGGTTTACTAGTTTTTTTGTATAGTCATTTAATTCTTTTTGGTTAGGTAAACGTCCATAAAGCAGAAGATAAGCAACTTCCTCAAAAGTAGCATTTTCTGCCAGATCATCAATTGAGTACCCTCTATAATTCAAACCTTTACCTGCTAGCCCAACTGTACAAATTCCTGATTGTCCAGCAACTACACCGGCTAAACCGCCGCTTTTAACACTCATTGTTTTCCTCCATCAATTGGTCTAGTTTTTTTTCATATTGATAATATCCAAGTACTTCGTAAAGCTCTTCACGTGTTTGCATCTTTTCTAACATGGATTTTTGTGTCCCTTCATGAAGAATTGCCTGATATGTATTTAATGCAGCTTGTGACATCGCTCTGAACGCACTGAGAGGATATAAAATTAAAGATACCCCAACCAGACCAAGCTCTTCTCGGCTAAATAAAGGGGTTTTACCAAATTCAGTAATATTAGCTAATACAGGAACCTTAACAGATTGGGTAAAAGTTCGATATTCATCTAAACGAGCCATCGCTTCAGGGAATATCATATCAGCGCCTAGTTCAACACAAAATAATGCCCTTTCAATAGCTGCATTCATTCCTTCAACCGCATAAGCATCTGTTCTTGCCATAATTACAAAATCAGGATCTTGACGTGCATCAACGGCTGCCTTAATTCGATCCCCCATTTCTTTCAGTGAAACTATAGCCTTATTTGGTCTATGCCCACAACGCTTTGCAAGAATTTGATCTTCAATATGAATGGCAGCAACTCCAGTTTTTTCCATGAGTTTTACTGTTCTTGCAATATTAAAAGCATGCCCCCAACCAGTATCCACATCTACAAGAAGCGGCAAAGAGCAAATTTCTGTAATTCTTCGTGCATCTTCAAGAACTTGTGACAAATTGGTCATTCCGAGATCGGGCAAACCATATGAGGCATTAGCAACCCCTGCTCCAGAAAGATATATTGCTTTAGCTCCAGCAAATTGAGCCAACATAGCGGAATAAGCATTAATAGTGCCTAATATTGGTAAAGGTTTATTTTCGTTGATTGTCTGTTTGAAGGCTTTGCCCATTGAACTGACCATTCGTTGGCACTCCTTGATCTTTGTTTATAAAGAAATTAGTATTATGCTCTAATGAGAAATTCATCTCAATCGATTTTAACTTGTCCTCTAATTATATTTTTAATTAGAAAACGTGCGGGAGATAGCGCTCGTTGTAAATCTCTAGGTAAAATACCCATTTCATTATTAATTAAAGAAGCTAAGTACTCTGCAGATAAAGGTATGGTCGTTAACCCGCGTGAACCAAATCCTGTACAAACATATAATCCTGGATAATAAGGTCCTGGTTGGGCAATCCATCGTTTCGCATTAGTTTCTAATAAAGAAAACAAAGAAATAAATTTCTTAGCATCTGCAATTTTGCCTACCAAAGGCAGATAATCCGGTGTAGTTGTTCTGATTCCTGCCCAATGATTTTTTACAGTCTTAGACCATAAAATATCAGGAGCTATTTGCTCAAGCTTAGTAAGATTCAATTGATCATCTTGGTCTTTTATTTCCGCTAATGCAGTTTTTAACTCATAAGTCGCACCTAATTGATGTATGCCATGGACCGCGGGAAGAACGTGTCCTTCTGAGCATAAAGGTACTTTCAATTGAATGCTTTGTTGTGTCGCTGAAATTGCTGTCATTTGACCACGAATAGGTTTTACAGGTAAGTGCTGTGTTTCTCTAAAGGAATTTACTTGATAACCATTGGCTAAAATTAATACCTCTGTTTCTAAGTTATTGACTATCCACTTCTTATCAAAAATTAGTTGATCTACAGCACAATTTGTTTCTACAGAAATTCCTTCTCTATCAATTAAAAACTTACATAAAGCGGGTGAATTGATCCATCCTGATAAAGGTATGAATAATGCGGACTGTTGCAATGATAAGCCCGATAATTCTGATGCTCCCTGGGCATCTACTAAAGAACCCAATTCCGGATAATGGTTAAGCCAGGCTGATAAATTAGACTGTGCTGTTTGTTCTTTTTTATTATATGCAAGGAGTAATGAACCATTTAACTCACCAAGATCAGCTTTATTTAAAATAAATTGATAGGTTCGAGCCGCATATAAAAATGCAGATAACATAAATTGAGTCAAAGGAGAATGATAAGCGGAAAGCTTGGGAAATAAAACAGCTTGTTGATTTGCTGAACCTGCACTACCTACATCGTTTAGCTCATCAATGAGTTTGACTTTCCATCCCCGTTGAGCAAGTGAATATGCAGTAAAACAACCAGCTAATCCAGCCCCAATAATAACTGCAGACTTTTTTGAATGAGTTTTCGGTATGCTTACATGCCATGGGGTATTTCGTTTTCCGACAAACGCTGATGGTAATTGAGAAAAACGTGCACAAATCATATGGCGTTTAGGCCCAAACCCTTTCCTTTTTTCAACTATAAAACCATATTGATTTAAAGTTGATTTAACAGATCCTGCTGCAGTATAAGTTGCCAAAGTTGTATCTTTTTTGGATAACATGGCAACTACTTTAATTAAGGGTTCAGACCACATACTTTTATTTTTAGATGGGGCAAAACCATCAAGATACCATGCATCAACAAATGAAGTTCTGAGGTGATTTTCAAGTTTGGATTCTCCACATATTAATAATTGCTCAAAACATTCAAGAGCATCACCTAGCATGAGAGTTAAGCTCACTCTGCCATTACAAAATGAAAGATGATGATATCCTGGAGTTAATATCGGGTAACTTGCTATAAGTTCTTTCGCTTGTTTGTTTAATTGTGGCCAAAAAGAAAGACTTTTAGTTAAATCTTCAAGAGATAATGGATTTTTTTCACAAGAAATAAAATGTAATTGGGATTGGGGCGGAGCGTATTGTTCCCATAAACTCCAGCTCAGAAGAAAATTTAACCCAGTACCAAAACCTGTTTCTGCTATTGTAAATAGATGAGGGTCAGCAGGTAAGGACTGCCAACGTTTTATCAAATTATTCCCATTGATAAATACATAAAAACTTTGTCCTATGCCTCCTTCGGAAGAATGATAAATATCATTGTACTGAATGGAAAAAGGCAGAGCTCCTTGCCAATCCAGCTCGGCCTTTTCAATGGGTATAAAAAAATTACTCACATATAACTACTCGATTAGAAGACAAAGTATTTGATTCATTTACATCAGACTGCTTTTTTTCCTGAATTAACTTGCGTAATTTGGGAACAAGAACAAAAAGTACAACTGAAGAACCGATAGCAAATAGTCCTAGCATTAAAAACACATGACTGTAACCATTATTCGTTATTAAAGGTGAAACGCTATCTTGGCCAGCAATCATCAAGTTGGAACTATAACTAGATAAGGTCGCTCCAATACCAGAATTTAACATCCACATTCCCATCATGATACCTTGCAATGATGTAGGAGCCAGATAACCTATCATAGCATAACCAATCGGAGATATTAAAAGCTCGCCTATACTTTGTAAAATGTAACTGATAATAATCCAGCTAGGGCTAATTAATCCCTCATAATTAGCATAAGTTATACCAATAGGCAATATTACAAAAGCGGTACCAATAAATAATAAAGCTAGAGCAAATTGCGTAGGAATATTAATCTGCACTCCATTTGCGCGCATTTTATGTAAGATTATTCCTAACAATGGCCCCCCTATAACTATTGCTACGGTATTAATGTTTTGGAACCATTGTGGTGGAATGATTAGGTTGCCATATTCTCTTTGCACATTATGGTCTATAAAGACTGTAAGACCCATGGGGGCTATTTGATAAAGCATCCAAAAAACTGTACCCACAATCATAAGTACAGCAAAAGCAACCATTTTATTTCTAGCATCTATTGTGGATTGTTGTTTTGCAAGATGGAGAATTACCCCCAACATCACAACTCCTGTCACTAATACTAATTTTTTAGCCCAGTCAGCATATTGGAGCATTTGACTTAAAAAGAAAGGAAGGATCAAAATCAGCATAATACCAAAAAGAATCGCTCTTTTTTGAGAGACTTTATCCTTTTTCGAAAAAATTGTCTCTTTATCGGCTAATTGCTGCCAACAGTATAAACAAATAACTAACGCAACTAAGTTCCCTAAACTACTGAGCAAGAAAAGCCGCTCATAATTTTGAGTTAGCTGAAATATTCCGCTCAAACTAAAACCAACAAAAAAACCTATGTTCATACCGGCATAATTCATAAGAAAAGCTGTCTCTCTCCGCGTATCTTCAGGAGAAAAGCGTTGAGTTAGCATGCAATTTAAACAAGTTACATTCAAACCAGAACCAGTTAAAAAAGCTGCTAAACCATAATACAGGAAAGATATACTACCCACTGACAACAAAATACACCCTATAATTTGAGCCACCATTCCTATACAAAATAAGGCACGATTCGATAATAAACGACCTCCCCAAAAACCTCCTAACAAATGCAAGCCATAATTAAAAGCAATGAAAACTCCCATAATGCTATTGGCTGCATGTACGTGCAAACCTAGCTTTCCTTCCATATATAAAACTAGGGTTGAGTACAAAACACTAAAGCTTAGAGTCGAGACAATTTGAATAAAAAAAAGAGGAATAATACCTTGAGGCATTGATTTTAGAAATTCCTTTTTACTTGTCAATATAGACATCATATGACTATCCTTTTAAAACAAAATCGTCCCTGAATATGACATGAGGAAAAAATACTGTCTAGTGTTTTAAAAATTATTTTGTGATCATTTTATTGATCTTTTCTAAGGTCTGTTGAGATGTCCGCTTTTGATGAAAAGTCAATGGATTTTATTTTTTCAATGACTTAAACACTTCCTCAGCAGCCATTTGGGTCTTAATAATTTCTTTCTCTCCATGTGCGCTGGAAACAAATCCAGCTTCATACATCGAAGGTGCAAAATAAACACCTTTAGTTAACATCCCATGATAAAACTTTTTAAATAAAATCTCATCCGATGCAGCGACGTCAGCATAATCTCTAATGCAGGCTTTATCTGTGAAACAAAAACCAAACATTCCACCTAATGATGCAGTAAAAAACGGGATGTTAAATGCTTCAGTAACAGAAGCCAATGCTTGCATCAATGTTTGAGTAGTATGGTTTAAATGCGCAAAGAAATCAGGCTTTTCAATTGCACTTAAGGTTGCTAGACCTGCCGCCATTGCTAGGGGATTCCCAGAAAGAGTTCCTGCTTGATAAACAGGACCTTCAGGTGCTAAAAAGGACATTATCTCAGCTCTCCCACCTAAAGCACCAACAGGCATTCCTCCACCAATGACTTTACCTAAGGTAGTAATATCAGGAGTTATTCCAAATAAACCCTGCGCACCAGTGAGGGCTACTCTGAAACCAGTCATTACCTCATCAAAGATCAACAATGCATTATATTGATCACATAACTCTCGTAAGCCTTTTAAAAATTCCGGATCAGGCAAGACAAATCCCATATTTCCTGCTACGGGTTCTAGTATTACTGCAGCAATATCATCAGGAAATTTTTCAAACAATTGTGTTGTTTGTTCCAGATCATTAAAATTTGCAGTTAATGTATGCTCAGTAATACTTGGCGGTATACCTGGAGTTGAGGGAATACCTAAGGTAAGAAGCCCCGACCCAGCTTTCACCAGCAAACTATCACTGTGCCCATGGTAACATCCATTGAATTTAACAAATTTGTTTTTACTAGTAATCCCACGCGCTAATCGGATAGCTGTCATCGTTGCTTCTGTACCTGAATTCACCATGCGTACTTTTTCAATTGAGGGAATCAACGAAATAATTTTTTCTGCCAATTGCACTTCAAGTTCAGTTGGAGCTCCAAAACTCATTCCACTATAAAGCACTTTATTAACTGCATCGATTACTTCGGGATGGCAATGCCCAAGGATTAATGGCCCCCAAGAGCCTACATAATCGATATACTCCTGATCATCTACATCAATAAGATAAGCGCCCTTTCCTTGCTTAAAAAAAATCGGATCGCCACCCACACCTTTAAATGCTCGTACAGGTGAATTTACACCACCTGGAATTAGTAATTGTGCTTGATGAAATAAATCTGTTGAACGAGTCATAAAAATCCCCATAATTATGGTGGCATATTTTACAAGTTTTTCGTAAAATTGGCAAAATATAATAATAAATGCCTCTTCTCTCAAGTTCCCTTGTTAACCCAATAGATAGAAGAAACAACTGGCATTCATTATAAATGGCTGTGTTTTATTTTGCTCCCAAAGCTCATACAGTTGATAAAATCATTATATTCTTTACCTTCGGTATTTTGATGAGAATCAGATATTATTTGAAATAAAACAAATTTTGGAAACTGTTTAAAAATATTACCTTCCCTTTTTTTTGCCTTTAACAATGTTCCAGCAGTTATTCTGATTTTTTGATATTCATCTTTATTGTTTTTAAGTGATTCGTTAATTTGTTTGATCACTAATTGCCCGATAGTATTATATTGCAAATCAATTTCCGTGACGGATGTGTTAATTTTTAAAGCTTTTAAAATCGCTTCGGCTCCCTCTGCACGAATCTTGTTACACTGCAAGCCAATTGACATGATGGATCTGTTTACTTGTAACGCAAATCAATTGATGCGATGGATTTGTTAACTTTTAAAGCCTCTGCAATTGCTATAACGCCTACATCGCTAAATTGATTATAACTTAAATTAATCGAGGTAATGGTTTCATTAATTTTTAAAACATTTGCAATTTCTTTGGCGTTTTCATCGCTAAGCTGATGATCCATCAAATCAATCGAGGTCTGGTTTGTATTTTTGAGTTCATTAATTATTTTCTCAAAGGCCATTATGAAGTTCTCATGCAAATCTAAAAGTCCGTAAATTTTACTTTTAGATCGTAAATTAGTCAATCATAAGTGCTTGATAGGATCAAAATATACAGGGTCTCTTTACATAGTGCTCCACAGTAGATAAATTACATGTTTTTTTAACGAGTATTAATATGCAAGAATATAAAAAATTTATTTGTGTCATCTGCGGTTTTATTTACGATGAAGCTGAAGGTTGGCCTGAAGATGGCATTGAGCCAGGCACACGCTGGGAAGATGTAGCAGAAAACTGGTTCTGTCCTGATTGTGGCGCAGGCAAGGAAGACTTTGATATGGTTGAAATAGAATAAAATAACGTCATAAAAGTCTCTTGAAAATGTAGGTTGGGCCCCTGGCCTAATGGCGCTGCCTTAAGGCAAAAAACCCGGTTTTCCTACGTCCTGCGGCTTGTCCGCAGGATCCAGGGCTCTGGGCACAGAGCGAGATTTCTGGATCCCGCGAACAAGTCGCGGGACGTAGTGCATAGAGAGAAAGAGCTTAAGGCAGCGCCATTAGGCCCCTGGCCCAACGGAGTAAAGCTAAGGCTTGAAAATATCATTTAATTTCAGGAAGGAATAATTACCTATTTTTTGACTATGCCATATTTTACTTAGGCTTAAGCAAATTATTGGGCTCATCATCGATCACCATTTCAAAACAAATTTTTCTTTTAGGTTTATTGACACTTTCTTGCGGTAATTCTTCATTTTTATTTGGCTTTTTTCCAGTGAATTCATCAGAATTCAGTTTTGATAGCTTATTCAGATTAGATGGCTTATCTTTCTTATAAAAAATACTGTAGTTAGCATGTGGAGTAAGTACACGCTGTGTTTCGCTATATGCGACCATCCCTGCAGTGATACCCATTTCATAAAGCACATTCAAGTGCTCCAGTTTAAAATCCACTGAAATAAAATTAACGGATAATCGACCACTACCGGGTCCTTTAATATAGCCATATTTATCTTTTTGACCTAGTGTGACGTCTTTATCAAGGATATAATCATTGATTGAGAGTTTCTCAGAGCAAACACCCTCTTTTTTCTTAGGTGATTGTTCACTTAAAAAAGGATAAAAATAAACTATGTTTCCGCTGATAGTATTGCCACCAGAATGGCTTTTGTATTTATAAAAATTATTCCAAAATTCAGGTTCAGCTTTACCCGTACGCGCTAAGTACATGGTTTGTAAGATAGGCTGTAATCTTGATAACCAACGATGCATCAGATTAATGCCATTTGGTTTTTCTAATTCTAAATCGTCTTGTAATTTTAAGTGATTAATTAATTTTTCGGGTAAGGCATAAATTTTTTCCCAGTCTTCAGCTGTGCCAGTGAGTATGAATTGAGGAATAAAGCATTTTGTACTTGCTATGTATTCAAAATAAGCAGAGAAGCTCCCCATTAAGGTGATCTCTTTTATCCTTTTATCTGTTTTAGTGCTTTGGCTGTAATTTTGCAGCAGCAAATTCGCAACATCAGGTACCTTAATTAACTGGCGAATAAGATTGGCAAAACCTTTTGGCATTTTTTCCCAATCCTTCTTATTTTCAATATCATCCATTATAACCGTAATTTCTTTCCTTCCCTTAAACGATACAAAAGTGTCGCGAAAGTCTTCAGAATATTCTTGTAAAAAACGAGCTATTCCTTGAATAATTAATAAATGAATATCATCTGGACGAATCTTGATGCCTTGATGTTTCTGAAAGGCTTGATGGGTCATTAAACTAAAGGCCGAATTAAATTTCTTAGACCAGAGCTTTTCCATTACAGGAGCGTTCTCGGTAGAGCTAATTTCAAATGGTCTTACAAAATTTTCTTCCGGTATGTTTTGGTGAATATTTTTTTCAATAGTTTTCAGGTCATTGGATGTCCAGTCTTTATCATGATACTTTTCTTCAAGCTGGTAATTATTAAATGTTAAAATCGTCGCATTTTCTGTTACATCTACGTTTAATTGAAGGTTAACTTCTTCTTTAGATTTCATTGCTATATCCTTAATCAATAAAAAAATCTTCAGGATTATATTACTTTCTCTCAAATTTATAATCCGTATTAAATACGGTAAAGATCGAAGGAAGTGTCAGAGGACGGGGTGTAGGTTCTTGCATAGACATTGTTCAATGTATTTATTTAACTACAACCAGTAATACAATACCTACTAACAGCAAAGTTGGTATTTCATTGAAAAAACGAAAGTAAACGGCTTGTTTTTGATTTTTATGTTGTGCGAAAGCTTTTAGATAATGGCCACATAATAGATGATATACCCATAAGACAACTACCAAACCCAATTTGGTATGCATCCATGTTGATTTAAGGTAATAAACAGGATTATAACTAAGAAGCCACAATCCCAATAGAGTGGTCAAAATAGCAGCGGGCCAGGTTATCCCATAATAAAGTCTTCTTTCCATTATTTTAAAACGAATGAGACTTATTGTATCCTGGGTTTCAGCATGATATACAAATAGTCTGGGCAAATAAAATAATCCCGAAAACCAAGCAACCATTGCTATTATATGAAAAGATTTAACAAATAACATATTAATTTCCCGATATTTACTTCCGCTTTTTACGCGAGTGTTTTAACAAATTCAAAGACTCCACAAGCAGTGAAAACCCCATGGCAAAATATACATATCCTCGTGGTATATGAAAAGAAAAACCATCAGCAACCAATACCATTCCAATTAAAATCAAATAGCTTAATGCCAGCATTTTAAGTGTCGGATGTTTCGTGATAAATGCACTAACTATTTCACTAGCAAAAATCATAATTAAAATAGCGCATGTAATTGCGAAAGCCATTATCCAAAAGCGTGAAGTCAACCCTACAGCAGTTAAAACACTGTCTAATGAAAATATAATATCCATAAGTGCAATTTGAAGAATAACTATTTTAAATGTTGATTTATATGAGTGCATTTTTTTCTTGGTTACCGATATAGGTTCATCCACTACATCCTGATGAATTTCATCTGTTGCTTTCCAAATTAAAAATGCGCCACCTAATATAAGAAATATATCACGTGGAGAAAATGGCATCTGATTTATTGTAATCAAAGGTTTTGTTAATTTAATTATATCAACAGCTAAAGCCAACAAAATAAGA